>JBEIFD010000038.1:0-12324 GCA_040382535.1 Merismopediaceae cyanobacterium | reverse complement strand
CTTGTTTAAACTCATCAGTTTTGAGTTGAGGGTGCAAATAGACTTGAATATTTCGCGAATTTTCATCATCTTGGTCAATGGAATGTATGAAATTGTCTGGTTCAGGGTCGGGATGCCCACACCAAAAATCTAGCAGGCGTTTATCAGGTTGGATTAATTCATACAAAGATAATTGCTCTCCCAATTCTAGATCAGCAAACCCCATCGCCAAAAAAGCGGGTAAATCGTCTGGTTCCTTGAATAAATCCGTTAATTGCCATTCCCGCCAATCGACCATATCAATTAGCTTTAAATCTGCTCTGTGCAAGAATTCTAGCAACTGCGGCACAGTAAAACCCTTATCATTCTGAAAAAGATAATTCATTAAAATAGCTTCATCTTCAGACTCTTTTGGATTATTTTTTCCTCTTGTTCTCATTTTTAAATCTGTAGCATCTTTAAGCGCAACAAAAAAGTCTCGCACAATGCCTATTTCTATTTCCCCTGGATTACTATCCATTAATCCCATTCTGGAAAATAGCTCTTGGGAACGATAAAAAGGAAGACGTTGATAATAGCTATGGAGATTCCCGCGAATAATTCCTTTGGGATTGAGGACTGATGCTAATTGTTTCAGAGCAAGGGAAATATCTGGCAAAAGGTATAAAATATCCGATGCGTTGATGTAGTCAAAACGGAAGTCTAATTGATTTATCTCTTCTAATGCTAATAGATGATATTCAACATGGTGAAAACCATGATGAATTAAACGTTCTTCTGCAATTTTCAGAGACTCTGGAGAAATATCCGTTGCAATGATCTTTGCCCCAGGGTTGGCTTCTGCTAGGGTGAGAGTAGTAATCCCTGTTCCACAAGCTAGGTCTAAAATGACACACTCACTTAAATCATCCAGTACCCGATGGTAACGATGATAATAGGCTGTAACTAAACTGTTTTTGTAGAGAAGAGCCACATCTTTTTTGGGAGAAGCCGCGATGGGAATATTCGGGTAGGGATTACTCTCGAATTGTTGTAGAGTCTTGTCTTGATAATTCAGATCAAAGGTGTCAGTCATAAGTTATTTAAATTGTCTTTCTCGCATGGATATTTAAGTTCCACTATAGGCAGTTGCCCAAAGATTTAACCAATCCCGCTTGACTTCGGCTCGACTAAATCCTGCCTTTAACAACTTTTCTTTGAGTGTTTCCGCTGTAAATGCCGTTTTATGGGCCATATAATGATTTCCCCGTGCCAAATCAGTTCCTAATCCATAAAGAATATCGATCGCGGCGATGGGGCCTGCGGGGGAAATATAAAGCGGGTTTTCTAAATGACCTTGAGCAACTTCTTCGGCAACCGCTTGTATATCTGGCAAAGTAATGATCGCTTTTCCTTGAGGTTTTAGGACTCTTTTGAACTCTGCTAGGGCAAGAGGCACTTCATAGGTGTAGATATGTTCTAAATTGTGCGAGGAATAAACAGCGTCAACGGAACCGTCTTCAACCCTGCTCAAATCAGTGATAGTTCCCAAAATGTCGGGTTTAACGTTGGGATTAATATCTAGACGAATTTCTTGCCATTCTTCTGTTCGCAATTCGGGCGGAAGAGCTTCAGGATGATAGGGGCCACAACCCACATGAAGAACCTTTTTCTTTGTGCTGTCTGCAAAAATACGATTGCTAGGATCAGTCGGAGGAGCAAGAAGCATTTCTTCGATAATGATAGATTGGACTTCTGTTAAATGATTTGTCCTATCCCAGGTAATAATATTTAAACCGTGACTGCCAAATACTTGATTACTTGTTGTTTGCCAATCCAACAAAACTTTAGCCGAGGGTTCACACTTCAAAAAATCACTAATGGCTTGTTGCACTTGGGAGCGATCGCTGTTACTGACAATAATTAAAGCCTGATCAGCTAAAAAATCGCGGGCTAATAACAAACTCATCAAAACTTGACGATAATCGATCGCAAAATTGTAAATATATAAACCAAACCGATCTTCCATTCCCGCTTCTGTTAGATCAGCAAAAAAATCATCCACCGTTCGATGGGCAAAACAAACCCGCTCTAAAACCCCAAACTCCTCTAAATTAGCTTGCAATAATTCAATATTTTCCTCAACCACTTCATCTTCAGTCGAGAAAAAATCTACCCCATAGGCTAGGCGATCGGGATGTTCCGTTAAAATCCCAATTAAATTTGCTCCCCCTAAACAACCGATTTCACAAACAGTTTCCCCCACTTCTAAATATTCCGCCGCAGAACTCAATAACTGTAAGAAATTCGCTGTCGTCGGTTGCTTTACCTGTTCTAAAATTTCTCCAAAGGAATTCGTCTTGGGTTGCATCGCTGTCGTTCCCCAATCGGTGTAACATTCTGTGAGAGTTTCCCAAAAAGCCTGAATTTTCATTTTTTGCTGAAATCTTTTCGATAGGACTCCATTGTAATGCACATCGCTCTTTCAAAAAAGCACTAGCCAAAATATGAGCATCGACAATCTCAGCACAACTAACGATTCGCTAAAATAGAACACGACACCATAACCCAAAAAGCCACCGATGACCACCACCCTAGAGGAAGTTTGGGACTTATTTAAACAAGTCGCCCAGTCCCAACAAAAAAACGATCGCCTACTGCAAGAAACCGATCTCCAACTACAAGAGACTGACCGCTTAATGCGAGAACAATCCCAAGAAACCGATCGCCGCTTCCAAGAAACAGACCGCCGCTTCCAAGAAACCGATCGCCGCTTCCAAGAAACTGATCGCCGCTTCCAAGCCAGTGTGACTGAAAATGAAAAAGTCCTGCAAAGACTCAGCAAACAAATCGGCGATTTGGGCGGAACTTGGGGACTCTTTGTGGAAAACCTCGTTGCCCCCGCCTGTGAAACCCTATTCCTAGAAAGAGGAATTCCCGTCCATCAAGTCAGCCAACGCATCAAAAAAAGAAAAGATGGGGAAACCCTAGAGATTGATATTTTAGTCCTTAACCAAGAACATACCCTAGTCGTAGAAGTTAAAAGTCGCTTAAGTGTGGCAGATGTTCAAGAATTTATCACAGACCTACAACGCTTTCGTCACTTTTTCCCTGAATATTGCCAAAACCAACTCTACGGAGCCGTAGCAGGCATCATCATCGATGAAGGGGCAGATCGTTATGCCTATCGTCAGGGTTTATTTGTGCTGGCCCAATCGGGTGAAACGATCGCACTCCTCAATAATGACGAATTTCAGCCGAAAGCGTGGTAAATCTCAGGCTTAACTCTAATTATAAAGATAACCAAGCAAACATTTCCGTCACCGATAACCGCCAATCCTTCAGAGCTTCTAAGCTTGGCAGTAAATCTTCTTTTTCCTTCACCTCTGGCAACGCTTGGGGATAAAATACCGTCACCGACTGATCATCAGGATCGATTAACCAAGCTAATTGGCTTCCCTGTTTGAGAGAAAAAACAATTTTTTTGATCACCCTATTCACCGATTGTTCAGGAGAAAGAATTTCAATTAGCCAATCGGGAGCCATTTCAAAACGATTCACGATTTTTCCTTCCCTCGTTCGAGGAATATTTTCCCAAACAAACACCGCAATATCAGGAACGATCGCCTTTCCCCCGAAAACACAACGCAACTCAGGAAACGCATAGACAATTTTAGCAGGATTGCCCGCTCGATTAATATGAATTAATAATTCGTTCTGTAAAACACTATGTTCACCTTGAGGCATAGGCTTTTGAAGAATTTTTCCATCAATATATTCACTTGCAGGTTTGGTATCGGGTTTTTCTAAAAATTCCGCTAGGGTTATCTGATTGGCAAAAGTTCTTTCAATACTGATAGTCATCCTCTATTTTCCTGAATATAGACAAAATTCAAACGCTAATCGGCTGATTGCAAATTGATGATAAGACGCGATCACGCTAACGATGAGATACCATCTAAGACTATACAATTCGCCTTGCAAGCGGTTTATAGGAAAAAACCTTTTTAGGGAAGCCAATCTTCTTTCAATGTTTCCTCTAGACTGATAAAAGGACAAACGGGGAAAATTGCGAGGGATAGACCAGAAATATCTGATACCAATTCCCTGGCATCTTGATAACATTCTTGAAATATTTCCTGCAAGTAATTATGAAGACTGGGGCTTACCCGCAATTCTTTTTTAATTTGTTTACGAAAATTACGAACTTCTCTTTTCCAATGATTCCGATTATACTCTTTTTCAGATTGCCAATATTTTAATTTGAGTAAATGTTCCCACAATCGGGTTAAGAGACTTTCTAGTTTACGTTTTTTTCGTTCACTCAAATCCAAAATCTCCTCAATTAAATTTTCTAAATCAATTCTATTAAAACTTCGAGTTTCCAAAAGAATTGCTGTTTCCTTTACCCAAAGATTATAGTCTGTTTCATAAAGATTCTTAGCAGTTTGTTTTAACTCTGTAACCATCATTTTCTCCTATTTTTTTATAAAAATACAGCAAATTGTGTGGTGTTGGCATACAAGAATGGTAACGACTGAATGATACTCTGCTCCTACAGTTTACTTTCCATTGATCTTGACGTTTCGCTTTTATTGTAGCGATTCCTAAAGCAATATTTCAGCGATCGCTTCCCCCGTTTCTAAATATTCCGCCGCAGAAGTCAATAATTGTAAGAAATTGGCTGTCTTCGGTTGCTTTACCTGCTCTAAAATTTCTCCGAAGGAATTTCGTCTTGGGTTGCATCGCCGTTGTTCCCCAGTCGGTGTAGAGACTAGGCAGTTTTTTGGGAAAGGGACGAATATTCATGACGATTATTGGGGGTTAAGCGATTAACAATAGACTTTTCTATCTTAAATCACAACGCAACTTTGAAAATATCTCTTAGACGCGATCGCCCTTCCCATTTTAGCCAATTCTCCATTTCTGTGATTAATAACGCCTCAGCTACTAAGATAATAAGAAATTAAAGGTTTCATGGGGTCGCGAGTGGAATTAAAACAAGTCATTATTGCCCATAAAGCGGGACACGCCCAAAGTAAGGCCTGGGCAGAAAAATGTGCCAAAGAGTTGGAAGCTCGCAATTGCAAAGTTTTGATGGGGCCGAGTGGCTTTAGGGATAATCCCTACCCCGTTTTTTTAGCGTCAATTACTCAAAAAATTGATTTAGCCATTATTTTGGGCGGAGATGGAACGGTTCTAGCCGCCGCTCGCCATCTTTCCCCCGAAGGTATCCCCATTTTAGCGGTGAATGTGGGGGGACATTTGGGTTTTTTGACTGAGAATTTTGAATCGTTTCAGGATACCGAAGCGGTTTGGGATCGGTTATTCGGCGATCGCTATGCAGTCTCCCAACGAATGATGTTAGAGGCGGCTATTTTTGAAGGTCGTCGGGAAGATCCCCAATTAACCAGCGATCGCTTTGTTTGCCTGAATGAATTTTGCGTTAAACCCGCCAGTATTGACCGAATGCCCACGACCTTTGTGGAAATTGAAGTCGATGGAGAAATTGTTGATCAATATCAGGGAGATGGCTTATTGGTTGCCACACCAACGGGTTCAACGTGTTACACCGCTTCTGCTAATGGCCCCATTCTTCACCCTGGGATGGATGCCATTATTGTCACCCCCATTTGTCCCTTGAGTTTATCCAGTCGTCCGATCGTCATTCCCTGCGGCTCTAGGGTCAATATTTGGCCCTTGGGAGACTTTGAATTAAATACCAAACTGTGGACAGATGGCTCGTTGGCGACTTCGATCTGGCCAAATCAATGGGTGGGAGTCCGTCGGGCGGAGTGTACGGCTAAATTTATTCTGTTACGGGAAAATTATTCGTTTTATCAAACCTTACGGGATAAGTTGCAATGGGCGGGCGCGAGAATCCATTACGACAATAATCATCGCAATAATTGATATTTTGGGCAATTAGGTGTTTTTAGCGTGGGTTGTTGGACGTAAGCCTTACGCTCCTACGGTTGATTGCAGAATATTGAGCGTGATCGCCTCGGCTACTTTAATTCCATCCACACCTGCCGATAAAATTCCTCCGGCATAACCCGCGCCTTCTCCTGCTGGATATAATCCTTTGGTATTAATACTCTGGAAATCGTCGCCCCGTTTGATGCGTATCGGTGAAGACGTGCGGGTTTCGACTCCTGTTAATAAAGCATCATTACTAGCAAATCCTTTAATTTGTCTCTCAAAGGCGGGAATCGCTTCCTGGATAGCGGCGATCGCGTAATCGGGTAAACTGTGAGTCAAATCCGTTAAATGAACCCCAGGGGTGTAGGAAGGTTTAACTTTCCCTAATTCACTTGAAGATCGATTGGCTAGAAAATCGCCCACCAATTGCCCTGGAGCCTCATAGTTTCTACCCCCCAATTCAAACGCTCCTTCTTCTAAACGCCGTTGCAGAGCGATTCCCGCCAAAGGGCCATCAGGATAATCTTCTTCTGGAGTAATGCCCACCACGATCGCGCTATTGGCATTTAACTCATTGCGAGAATATTGACTCATGCCATTGGTGACAACTCGACCAAGCTCAGAAGCCGCCGCCACGACCATGCCGCCTGGACACATACAAAAACTATAAACCGAACGACTATTTTGGCAATGATGCACTAATTTATAATCCGCTGCCCCTAATTTGGGATGACCTGCTTGAGAACCGAAACGTGCGCGATCAATCAGGGATTGGGGATGTTCAATGCGAAATCCAATAGAAAAAGGTTTTGGTTCAATATAAACACCGCGATCAAACAGCATTTGAAAAGTATCCCTCGCACTGTGACCCACTGCCAAGACGACATGATGGGTGGCAATAAATTCCCCACTCGCCAGAGTTAGGCCCTGAACTTGATTTTGTTCAATGACAATATCTTCAACACGATTTTGAAAACGGATCTCACCGCCCAGGGATTCAATGGTTGCCCTGATACTTTCCACAATTTTGACCAGTCGGTAGGTTCCAATGTGGGGACGATGAATATATAAAATTTCGGGATTTGCGCCTGCATTGACAAATTCAGTGAGAACTTTGCGCCCATAGCGTTTAGCGTCTTTAGTTTGGCTATAGAGTTTTCCATCAGAAAAAGTTCCCGCGCCTCCTTCTCCAAACTGGGCATTAGATTCGGGATTCAGTGCTTTTTTTCGCCAAAAACCAAAGGTATCAACAGTGCGATCGCGGACTGATTTACCCCGTTCTAAGATAATCGGACGAAACCCCATTTGAGCGAGTAATAAACCCGCAAACATCCCACAGGGGCCAGTCCCAATCACCACAGGTCTAGTGTCTAAATTCTTGGGAGCTTGAGCGACATAATGATAACTAATGTCTGGTGTGGCTTGAATATGGAGATCTTTTTGCCAACGTTCTAAAAGCTGATCATCTTGCGTCGTTTCTACATCTAAAATATAGACAAAAACAATATCATTCTTTTTACGAGCATCATAACTACGCTTAAAAATAGAATAACAAATCAACTCATCAGGGTTAATTTGTAATTTTTTCAGAATTGCCGAGGTAATTTCAGATTCAGCATGATCGAGGGGCAGTTTAATTTCGGTTAGGCGCAACATATAAAACGGTATTCATAAAAAAAGAATCAAACAGCATGGCAAAATTTCTGAGGAATTGTCTTAAATCCCCTTAAAATTATCCAGTGCCGCACGGGGATTAACACTACGATTCGCCTGAATTTTTTGATAACATTCCCGTTCAATTTCATTCAATGTTTTGGGCGTATCAATTATTAATTTAACTAATTCATCACCCCTTCCTGCTTTTGGTAAAACCCAGCCCTTGCCACGCAATCGTAAAGATTGACCCGATCGCACCCCAGAAGGCACTTTCATTGTCACCAGACCATCGGGAGTCGGCACTTCAATAGATGCTCCTAAAACCGCTTCATCAGGAGAAATCAGCACTTCACACACCAGATTTTCCCCTTCAAAATGGAAAAAAGGATGATTTTCTAGTTCAATATTGAGATAAAGATCGCCCCGTTGTTGATTGTAGGGATTGACTTGACCTTTCCCCCGCAGTCGAACCCGACTTCCCGCTTTTGCGCCGCTAGGAATGCGAACGTCCAACACTTCACTGCCCAGACTAATCCGTTTTTGCGCCCCATGAAAGGCTTCAGCAAAGGTCAATTTAAGAGTAGCCTCGCGATCGCTTTGGGTCGTTTGGGTTCCTGCTCTTCCCCCCGCATCCCCAAATCCCCCGAAATCCCCGTAACCAGGGCGTTGTCCAGTAGAAGTCCGAGAAGAGTAACCACCACTTGCGCCAGGCGTAGAAAAGCGACCTAATAATTCATTAATAAACTCGTCAAAATTTCCGTATTGGCTAAAGTCAAAACCAAAATCCGTATTGACATTTCCTCCCGACCAATTGGATTGATCGGCCTGTTGCCAATATTGACCAAACTGATCATATTTTTTGCGTTTTTCAGGGTCAGATAGCACTTCGTAGGCTTCACTAATACCTTTGAATTTTTCTTCCGCAACTTTATCCCCTGGGTTGCGATCGGGGTGATATTTCAGAGCAAGTTTACGGAAGGTTTTCTTGATCTCATCTTCCGTTGCGGTTTTACTCACACCTAAAATGCCGTAATAATCTTTAAAATCAGTAGAAGCCATGAGGGTAGATATCTCCTTGAATACTGCTTAAAATAACACATCGCTGAACGAACCGATTATGAGTTAATCTTCCTGATTCAGCATAACAACAATCATCCGAATAACAGTTTATTGAGGCTGAGGCGTTGTTACTCCCCGAAAACGATTGTAGAAAGAATTGTTCGGTGAATTATTGGGAGTGTCTGAATCTGGGGGCAAAGATTCTACGGATGGGGGCGGATTATTGAGAGGCGAGGCGTTTGAGGGAGGAGAGGAATTGGGAGGAGGAGTGCTAGAATTCGTCGGCGCGGCGATCGCTGTTTGAGGGGTCGGAGCAACAGGAGCAACGGGAACCTCAAAACCCAACAAAAATTCACTATCAGCAAAATAATTGATCAAAGGTTGGGGATTAGGATTACTCAGCCATTGTTGGCGACTCATATTAACGGAAAGCACAGGGGCGATATTACCGTTATTTTGACCAATGACCACAATTCTGAGTTCATTTAAGGATGAATTCTTGCTAAAATCATTTTTTAAACGAGTTGCCACTAACGTCGTTGCTCGTTGGACAAAACTAGGATAGGTTTCATCAGGCTGACGGGAAAGAGTCAGGGGAATTTGGGAAATTTGCGCGATCGCGACGGGAGAATCCACTAAAGCAACAGTGAACCATCCACCGCAACCCAAACTCAAACTGACTAAACCGCTAAGGGAAAAGAGTTTTGGGATAGCCCAAGCTTGTCTAAATTTTGTTTTCATCATCAAAAATATAAAAATAACGGGAAAATAACAGAATATTTAAACAGAATTAAGATTTTCAAAAGAAAAAGGCGATCGCGCAATCAAAAATTCAATCCATCAGAGGGCAAGGAAAAAGAATCCTGGGAAAGACCCCCTTCCGAAAATTCTAGTCAAGAGGGAATACATCCTTTATAATGAAGAGTCTGTGTCCTGACTAGATTGATGAACATTACTCAATCTCTTACTGTATAGTAACAGGAGGCATTACCACTAAAAACGCGGAGATTAAGGGATTAGGACTTAAAACGTACATGATCAGTCAAAAAACAACTACTTCAAGAAATATTGGTTTTACCATCGAGGACTTTGCAGCACTTCTCGACAAATACGATTACCATTTTAGCCCAGGAGACATCGTAGCAGGAACCGTCTTTAGCATGGAATCTAGAGGCGCATTAATTGATATTGGTGCTAAAACAGCCGCCTATATCCCTATTCAGGAAATGTCCATCAATCGGGTAGATGATCCCGATGAGGTTCTTCAACCAAACGAAACCCGTGAATTTTTTATTCTGACTGACGAAAATGAAGATGGGCAGTTGACCCTTTCCATTCGTCGCATTGAATATATGCGGGCTTGGGAACGGGTGCGTCAACTTCAGGCAGAGGATGCCACCGTCCGTTCTAACGTTTTTGCGACTAATCGCGGTGGTGCTTTAGTCCGTATCGAAGGATTACGCGGCTTTATCCCTGGATCTCACATTAGTGCGCGAGAAGCCAAAGAAGATTTATTGGGAGAAGACCTGCCCTTAAAATTTTTGGAAGTGGATGAAGAAAGAAACCGTTTAGTTCTCAGCCATCGTCGTGCCTTAGTTGAGCGGAAGATGAACGGCTTAGAAGTGGGTCAGGTTGTCATTGGTTCTGTACGCGGTATCAAACCCTATGGAGCATTTATTGATATCGGGGGAGTTAGCGGATTACTCCACATCTCTGAAATTTCCCATGATCATATTGATACCCCCAGCAGTGTTTTTGAGGTCAATGACGAACTGAAAGTCATGATTATCGATCTCGATGCCGAAAGAGGTCGGATTTCCCTTTCTACCAAACAGCTTGAACCCGAACCAGGCGCGATGCTCAAGGATCGTGAATCTGTCTATGCCCAGGCGGAAGAAATGGCTGAGAAATATCGTCTCAAACTCCTCGCCGCCGCCGAAGGTCGTACCCTTGAACCAGAAGAGGTGGTTGATCTTGCTGATCTCGATATTCCTTCTGCCCTAGATGATGGGGATGATGAAGAGGCGATCGCTGCTACGGAAGAATAAGCAAAATTTGCGTTATTTTATCTAGAAGAGGGTCAATCCCTCTTTTTTTTTGTAAAATTGAACATTAAGATAAAAATCAAGTCGGACAACGCGAATCTAGGGTTCGGTTCTAACGACTCACTAATAGATTAAAATCTTGTTACAGTAAAACAAAGCAAAAAATTAATGAATAAACTTAAAGACAATTATTCTTTAAGTGGGCATTGTAAACATAAGAGCATCATCGAGAGGAAGCAAAACCATGAACCCCGAATCCCAACGTCAGCAAAGTTTATTTGGCAGTGACCATGAAATCGGAGAAGGTCTTTGGAATTACGTCCAAACGCTGACTCCCGAAACGATCGCCCAATTATCTAAACCTGAATCCCAAGAAGTATTTCAGGTAATGGAGCGCAATATTATTGGTTTGTTGGGTAATTTACCCTCCGAACATTTTGGGATTACTGTCAGCACCAGTCGGGAGCATTTGGGCCGATTACTAGCGTCTGCCATGATGAGTGGTTATTTCCTTCGTAATGCCGAACAGAGAATGGGTTTTGAGCAGTCCTTCCACTCCCTTCAAGGTGTTAGTGACGCTGAATAATTTGACCGATCTTCAGGTTCATCAATTACGGCGATCGCTGCTCCAATGGTATAACAAGCAGGGGCGCGATTTGCCTTGGCGGAAGACGACTGATCCCTACGCAATCTGGGTTTCAGAAATCATGCTCCAGCAAACCCAGGTTAAAACCGTCATTCCCTACTATGAACGCTGGTTAATCCAGTTTTCCACAATTTCCCAGGTGGCTCAAGCCGAGTTACAAACCGTTCTCAAAGCCTGGGAAGGTTTGGGTTATTACGCCAGAGGTCGCAATCTCCACAAAGCCGCCCAGGTCGTAACCCAGATTTATGATGGCGAATTTCCTCACCAGTTAGAAAAAGTATTAGCCTTGCCAGGTATCGGTCGCACAACGGCTGGAGGAATCTTGAGTGCGGCCTTTAATCAACCAATTTCGATTTTAGATGGCAACGTCAAGCGGGTTGTATCTCGTTTAATTGCTTTACCCGTTATTCCCACCGAAGCCTTGTCTGAACTTTGGGCATTATCCGATCGCCTGCTTGATCCCGATCATCCGCGAGATTTCAATCAGGCATTAATGGATTTAGGGGCGACTATTTGCATCCGTTCTCAAGCAAAATGTGTTGAATGTCCTTGGAATTTTGCCTGTGAAGCTTACAATAGGGGAATACAAAATCAATTGCCGATACGAAAAATGTCTGTTCCCCTTCCCCATAAACGCATTGGTGTGGCTGTTATTTTCAACGATGAGGGTTTGATTCTGATTGATCGCCGTCCAGAGGGGGGATTATTGGGGGGGTTATGGGAATTTCCTGGGGGTAAAATCGAACCCAATGAAACTGTTGAAGAATGTGTTGAACGAGAAATTTTAGAAGAAATTGGCATTGCGATCGCGGTTGGTGAAAATTTAATGACCATTGACCATGCTTATACTCATTTTCGGGTAACGCTTCATGTTCATCTTTGCCGTTATGTCAGTGGCACACCGCAAACCATTGAATGTGATGAAATCCGTTGGGTAAGCTTAGACGAAATTGATCAATTTCCCTTTCCTAAAGCCAATAGCCAAATTATTACTGCGTTGAAAGAAAGAAATAGGTTGAACAATTTGGTCAAATAACT
>JBEIFD010000037.1:0-12512 GCA_040382535.1 Merismopediaceae cyanobacterium | reverse complement strand
GTACTCAATTCTGAGTCTTTTCCTAAGTTAAGGGTTTGGGTAGTAATGGTTATATCTCCTGCTTTGCCTGCGGTTTGGGTTTCGGCGGTGAGGCGGCTATTGGCTTCGATGTTTAGGCTGTTTGGGGTATTTATTTGAATATTACCTGCGTTGCCTTTACCTGTAGTCGTGGCACTAACTTCGACTCCATCGGTTAGATTTAGATTTTGTCCAGTAAATCGGATACTGCCTGCATTGCCTGAGCCACTGGTTTCGGCGGTAATTTTGCCTTGTCCGCGAATGTCAATGGTATTTGGCGCACTGATAGCGATATTGCCACCTTGTCCACTGGCTTGAGTTCGAGCAGAGATAAAGCCGTTATTGCTAAAGCGAATATTAAGATCAGGGTTATTGTTATCGGGATTAATGGTTAAGTTACCCGCAGGGGATTGGCTCTGGGTTTCGGCAAAGATACCTAATTTTCCTAAAATATTAAGATTGGAGGTATTGAGGTTAATACTACCGCTTCCTTCTTGATTAGTAGAGTTTGCTGCTGCTGTTGCACTGAGTTGGGCATTTTGACCGATATTCAAGGTATTGGTGGTGATGTTAATATCGCCTGCTTTACCTGCGCCACTGGTTTCAACGATCAGATTACTATTGTCCCCTAAATCAATCATCTTGGGAGCATTGATCGTAATAGTTCCCCCTTGCCCTCCGCTAGAGGTTGAAGCACTAATTTCTCCTCCATTGGCAACGGTTAAGGTTGGAGTGTTTAGGGTAATACTGCCTGCGCTACCTGTTCCACCAGTAAGGCTAGATAAACTGCTACTGGAATCGAGGGTTAGTGCCTGACCTGCTTCGATATTGATATTACCTGCATTGCCGATATTGCTGGTATTCGCAATGATCTGACTATTGTTAAAGGTGATTTGACCAGGACTGGTGATAGTGACATTGCCTGCGGGACTGATGCCTTTGGTGTCACTTTCAATACGACTATTGTTGAAGGTGAGATTACCCAAACTGTTGATAGTAACATCGCCAGATTGAGCTTTTTCGTCAAACTTTAAAGTAATGTTTTCGCCTGGAAAGAACGGTGCTGAAATTGTCTTCTGGTTACTGGTAATGAGACTGATATTATCAACCAATAAATTTCCTTGCCCTCTTAATTCAACGGCTCCAGATTGGAAGTCAGAAGAAAAGGTAAAAAGTTCTAGATTGCTAATCTTGTTTTTGGCTTCTAAGATAACGTTACCGCTAGTTCCAGCATTTCCCGTCTCAGAGATGGAAAATGAACCTAGTATGGGAGACTCATTACTCCCAAAATAAGGACTATACTCAATATTTCCTTCCTTGGCACTAATGGTGATATTTCCCCCATTACCGGCATTACCTGAAACTGAATATGAGAAGGAGTATAAATCTTGGGTAGAGATATTGCTGCCTCTAGCAATCAGGAAAATCGATCCGCCATTGCCAGCATTGCCTGAATCCGACTGTGATCCAGAGTATAAATAGGCTGCATTGATGGAATCTCCAGCCACAAGGGAAATCGCTCCTCCATTTCCTGCTGTACCAGAAATTGTATATGTGGAAGAAAATAGGTCGCCTCCAAAGATAGTGCCTCCAGTCGTCAGGGTGATATTTCCTCCATTTCCTCCTGTGCCTAAATCTGAACCTGCGGAGGAGTTTAGTTCGGCTATAGAGATATTACCTCTAGCATTCAGGGAGATATCACCTCCATTTCCTCCTGTGCCTGACGATCTAGAATATAGGTAGCTTATCCCTATATTACCTTGAGCCTCCACGGTAATTGCGCCGCCACCTCCCGCATTTCCATAAGGCGACTCGGAGGAGGATTTTAGTTTTTGTATAGAGATATTACCTCCAGTTGCAGATAGGAAGAGCGCGCCGCCAACTCCCGCGTTTCCAGAAGACGAATAGGAGGAGGAGTCTAAGTCTAGCCCATTCGTAGTGATATCACCTCCTGCAATAAGAGTGATCGCTCCCCCATTTCCTGAATTTCCTGAATCTGAAAGTGAAGATGAATTTATATCTTGTGTAGAGATATTCCCCACAGCTACAAGAGCGATCGCCCCTCCATTTCTTGAATTATTACTGGAAAAAGATAACAAATCGCCTGTAGCAATATTATTTCCTACTAAAGTAATATTGCCACCATCAAAATCCCCTTGAGATGACACATCAATGAGAGAAGAATTAATCGTAGTAATATCCCCTTTTGTTAAATTATCGGGTAATACAAGCAAAATCCCCCCACTCAGAGGCACAACGCCATTTGCCTTGACACTGCCTAGATAAACATTGCTACCAGGAGAAATTATTTTTCCTCCCTCAAAACGTATATTTCCTCCAATCAAAGCTAATGTTTTCCCTGGGCTAACTGCTAAACTACGAGTGCTAGGAGGACGCAAAGAAACCGTATAGGAGCCACTAGCAGAACCACTATTATCCCAACCACTAAGTGGAGAATTTGCCCCGATCCCAGGGCCAGTAAATGAATAATTAGGATCACCACTATAAGCAAAAATTTCTCCGTTGGCACTCAATGGGGCATTTGCATAGCTAGAAACACCTAGATAGTAAGTCCCTGCTTGATTAACCACAGGTAAAGTTGATTGATATGTGCCATTGTTGTCATCATTTGCGCTAATCCCTAAACCATTTTGATCAAACAAAAAGAGACGAGTATCAACCTCACTTCCGTCTACCGTTGAGGGTGTAATCGTTGTTCCCTCTGGTAAATAGATTTGATAAAGATCAGCATCATTATTTTCTAATAAATTACCTGAAATAGAATTAGGCGTTTCTGTATTAGCGGTATTGGCAGTTTGAGCATCAGAAGTAAGTGATCCCGTATCACCCTCTTCAGTCATCGCAATAACTGCTCCTGTTTGCACAACTATATCCCCTGCATTTTCCCGAAACCTCAAACCAATAGGGATATTAACCGTTAGTAATGGGGGAGCCGTAGGATTACTCGCACTAAACTCATAGTTATTGTCAAAAATAATGCTGTCGGCAGTCGTCGCTAAAAACGACCCCTTAATATCCAATTGAGCATTGGGGCCAAACAAAATGCCATTTGGATTCAAAAAATAAAGATTAGCATTCCCTGAGACCCCTAAAGTTCCCAAGATTTGAGAAATATTACCGCCCGTCACTCGACTAAAAATATTAGCAATGCCGTCTGGGTTACTAAAATAGGCTCCTCGTCCTTCTCCGACATTAAACTCCTGAAAACTCTGAAATAAATTACTGCCTCGAACTGCTCCCCCGTCAATGCGATCGCTGTCTATCCCATTAATAATGACATTGGGAGTAACGACAGAATTTGCCGAACCAAGAGTGTTATCAGGAATAATTTGAGCTTGGACGATAGATAAGGGCCAAACTACAGCAAATAAAGAAAGATAAATGGGTAAGTAAAAGATAGTGAGTTTCATGGTAGTTAAGAGGAGTTTTTTGAGTAATAAATAAAAAGCGATCGCTACTCATTTTTGAGATTTTTCCGAACCCAAGCCCGAAAAAGTTTTTCTCCTTCAATTTCATCTGAAAAATAATCTTGTAGAAATCGATAAAATCTTTCCTTGATAAGAAAAATAAAAGTCGGACTGGTTTCTACCTCCTGATAAATGCCATCTCGAAGACAATAAAACTTTAATTCTTGGCCATTATATCGCCAAAACTCAGGCACTCCTAACCCTGCATAGAGATTAAACTTGTTAATATCTGTATGGGTAATATCAATTTCTACGACTAGATCGGGAGGAGGATCAGTCTGAAGATTCACAATTTTTTGTCGAACCTTAAGAAAATTTTGAATATAAAATCCATTATCGGGTTCGGCTCCTTTGAGCAACTCAGGACGTAACAACGTCGTTGACCCCATAGTTTTTAATTTTAGACCTGACTCTACAACCAGAATACGAATAAATAGATCAAATAATCGGGTTGTCCATTCGTGTTCTTCTAACGGCATAGTAATTTCTAACGTCCCTTGGTCATAGGTTAAACGAGAGGAGCGATGATTTCCCAACGCCTTGAGAATTTGTTGATAGGATTCCCAACTTAAATCATAAAAAATAACCCGTTGTTCGGCGAGTTTTTTAACGGTGTTAATCGGAGGAAACGCGATCGCTGTCATAAAATACCTCTAACATTCAAAAAAAGTTATTGATTCATTTTTCTACGGGGCAACCTTTATCTGGAAGAGGCGATCGCTGACTAGCATTTGCTTGAGTGACCAGCGTAACCTGTCCTTTTTCATTAAATATCCAACCCTGAGCAGGTTCAATACGGGGCGGGTCAAAAATCAGACTGGCTCCCATAAAATCCTAAACAAAGAAGGGAGAGAAGACTATGTGTTCGCTTTTCGGGATAGTGATGAAATCGGGATTAAAATGCTTGCTCGTATCGCTAAAAAAACGGGATTAACACCAGATGATCTGTAAAAAGTGCGATCCGCAATTATCGAGTTATTTGACGCTTTGACGCGATCGCCTTTCACCAACCATCACTTCAACCCTAACAAATTTTAAAAAAAAAGACAAAAAAAAAAGAGTCCTTATCCCGCTAACCTATCTCAAAGCTAGGATAAAGACCCACAACGATTAAACCTAAAGTAAATACACCAAAATAAAGAGAATAATCCAAACCACATCGACAAAGTGCCAATACAATTCAGCCGCTTCTACTCCAAAATGGGAACTACTTGAATAATGACCCTCAGTCCGCGATCGCCAAAGAACCGCCAAAATTAACATCAAACCAAAAGTAACGTGCAAACCATGAAACCCCGTTAGAACATAGAAACAACTCGAAAATAAATTAGTCGTTAATCCCATTTCTAAATGGAAATATTCATACAACTGACCCGCCAAAAAGACTGCACCCATGGCCGCCGTAATCCCTAACCAAAGCTTGAGACCTGCTTGATCATTCTTTTTAATCGCGGACTGACCTCGGTGCATCACAAAACTACTAGCAATTAGGATCACACTATTAATGCCAGGCAACAATAATTCCCGTTCTGGAGTTCCTTCAGGAGGCCAAACAGGCGACATACTGCGATAAATCAGATAAGCCGTAAAAAGACCCAGAAAAATGGCACTTTCTGCTACCAAAAACATTACCATCCCAAACATTCGATAATCAGGATGACCGTGATGGGAATGGTCTTCTGCCTGGGTGTATGCCGCCGTAATATCGGTGGACGAAATAGCTGAACTCTGCATGATGATTAATGGATATAAATAGGTCAGGTTTTCGTTCTGTAACGTATGTTTTCGCGTTCCCCGTAACTGATTAAAAGTCCCCCAGAATTGGGGGATTTAGGGGGCAATAAATTAATGGAAACTCCCTCAGAATTGGGGTATTTAGGAGGCAATTAAACATCATTGTGATAGATGATTAACGAGATTCAGCTCCCACTTCGGCCAGCATCTCTTCTAAGGATTCTTTCTCATCAACGAATTCTGAATCAATGCCAAAATCGTAGGGGCCAGACCAAAGAACGGGTTCTTCTTCAAAGTTTTCGATGATCGGTGGAGAAGCGGTTTGCCATTCTAGGGTTAAGGCTCGCCAGGGATTACGACCAGCCTTTTCTCCTTTCCAGAGGCTCCAGGCAACATTAAGGATCAGGGGAAAGGTCGAAACCGCCATGATATAAGCTCCTAGCGTACTCAACTGATTTAATGGTTGGAACTGCACATCATACAGAGCAATACGACGATTCATTCCCAATAAACCCAATTCGTGCATGGGCATAAAGGTCAGGTTCAGACCAATAAAGGTCAGGGCAAAATGAAGACGACCCAGATTTTCATTTACCATGCGTCCCGTCATTTTTGGGAACCAGTGATAGAATCCCGAAAAGAGAGCCAAAGCACTCCCACCAAACAGCACGTAATGGAAATGACCCACCACAAAATAGGTATCATGAACGTGGATATCGAAGGGAACGGATGCCACCATGACCCCTGTTAAACCCCCTAATAGAAACGACGCTAAAAAGCCGATCGCAAATAACATGGAGGTATTGAGACTGATTTTGCCGCCCCAGAGAGTTCCACACCAACTAAAGATCTTAATGCCCGTTGGTACAGCAATTAGCATAGTGGTTGCCATGAAGAACATTCTGAGCCAGCCAGGGGTTCCACTGGTAAACATATGGTGCGCCCAGACAATTAAGCCCAAGAAACTAATGGCTAAACTGGAATAGGCGATCGCGCGATACCCAAAAATCGGTTTGCGGGCATGGACAGGAATCACTTCAGAAATTACCCCAAAGAAGGGCAAAATCATAATATAGACCGCAGGATGGGAATAGAACCAGAATAAATGTTGATAAACAACCGGATCACCGCCCCCCGTCGGATTAAAGAAACTCGTTCCTGCAATCAGATCAAAAGATAACAAAATTAAAGCGGCGGCCAAAACAGGAGTTGAAAGCAGAATTAAAGAAGAAGTCGCCAACATTGCCCAACAAAACAGGGGCATACTGTGGAGATCCATATCAGGAATCCGCATTTTCAGGATAGTGGTAACAAAGTTAATCGCTCCCAAAATCGAGGAAGTTCCGACTAACAGAACACTCAGAATCCAGATTTCTTCCCCCCATTTGCCACTGATTAAGCTCAAGGGCGGATAGGATGTCCAACCTGATTGGGGCGCACCCACAAAAAAACTAGAAATCAGTAAAACACCGCCTGGAGGCGTTAACCAAAAAGCCACTGCATTTAAACGAGGAAAGGCCATATCCTCTGCCCCAATCATTAAGGGAATGAGGTAATTCGCAAAAGCAGCCCCCGCAGGCACAATCCACAAAAAGATCATGATTGTACCGTGCAGGGTCATTAACTGGTTATACAGTTCGGGAGAAACAATGTCGGGATCGGGAGTCGCCAGTTCCGTTCGCATAACCTCGGCAAAGGAACCACCGATAAAAAAGAATAAGAAAGAGGTAACCAGGTATTGAATACCAATTACTTTGTGGTCAGTACAAAAAGTAAAGTAGTCAGTCCATTTTCTCTTGGGATGAAGTGCTGGAAGGGTAGCTTCAGTTGACATAATTTATTGAAAAAAAGTAGGAGAGAAAACAAGAATGAAGGTCAGAAGCAAAATTCATCGCAGATTTAAGATTAACTCAGGAAATCAGAGCATCTTGTGATCTTGGACAACGGACTTAATCTGGGCTAAGGTGGCCGAACTAATTCCCATTTCCTTGGCATAGGGAGCTAAAAATTGTCCTTCCGACAGAGCGGCTGGACTTAATTGAGCCACTGGTTCACTTTCGGGTTGGGCAGGCGCATTAGCTAGAACCCATTCATTAAAGTCTTCTTCGGATTGGGCATAGAACATTGATTTCATGCCACCGTGATAGGAACCACAGAGTTCGGCACAAATAATAGGATATTCGCCCTCTACGTTCGCCTTAAAGACTAAGGTGGAATCCCGACCAGGAATCGCATCTTGTTTTAAGCGTAATTGGGGAATCCAGACTGCATGGATGACATCTCCCGCCGTAATGTTTAACTGGACGGGACGATTGACGGGAGCGTGCAATTCCCCCGACATGATACCTGATTCGGGATAGTTAAAAATCCAGGCATATTGAATGCCTTTAACATCCACAACTAGGGGCTTGACTCCACTGACTTGATTATCAGCACCAGTGCCAATTCCTAGAGCCACACGGGATTGGGGAGCCATTGCCAACATATGACTATGATCATGGCCCTTATGGTTTGATGCGACTTGTTCCGCTTGACCATCCCCAGAATATACGGGATCTAGACCGCCTAAATTGTTATAAACTTCAAAACTATAAACCGCTAGGATAAAAACTAAAACCGTTGGGATGGCTGTCCAGAGAATTTCTAGCGGAACATTGCCTTCCAGGGGCGGGCCATCGGTTTGATCGCCTTTGCGACGACGAAAACGGATCACACAGTAGATCAAAACACCGTCCACTAATAAAAACAAACCAGTGGCGATCGTCATCATGAAGTTGAAAATTTCATCAACTTTGCTGGCATCGCTAGAAGCGGCAACGGGCATCAGTCCATGATTTTGACCATACCAAAGGCTGATCAAGGTGATGGCGATACCCGCAATTAAGGTAAGAATATTGCTAGGAATTTTCACGGCGTTTTGGATAGTATAAATTTGCCTTTATCTATAACAGGGTAAAGCAATTTCTCCATTAGGGTTGCCATGCAGACCACATTCTTCAGAGAATTTTAACTTTTATGCGCGATCGCGGAAAAATGAATCCCGATAATTTTGATTGATTAAACCTGCCTTTTCCTAATATTTCAACTCTTAAATTGCTTAATGAGTGCAATAATCCTAAAATAAATCTTAATTTTAACCATCTTGACTATGCCATTAGGGTTAATCTGCGTTATTTTTAGCTTAATGCTCAAAGGACAAGGTTTCGCTTTATGGTAACGCTACTAGAAAATCCCTTTCGGGTTGGACTCCGACAAGAAAGAACTCCCGAACCGCTTATTCTCATTATTTTTGGAGCATCGGGCGATCTCACCCAACGAAAACTCGTTCCTGCGATCTATCAAATGAAACGAGAACGACAACTCCCTCCCGAATTAACCGTTGTCGGTTTTGCTAGACGGGAATGGAGCCATGAACACTTTCGAGAACAGATGCGGCATGGAATCACCGAATTTTCTAATGGCATTGGTAACGAAGATCTTTGGAATGATTTTGCCGAGGGACTATTCTATTTTTCAGGCGACATGGATAACCCAGACAGTTATCAAAAGCTCAAAGTATTTTTAGAAGAACTAGACGGTAAGCGACGGACGAGAGGGAATCGAGTATTTTATATGGCGGTATCTCCCAAATTTTTCCCCCCAGGCATTAAACAACTAGGGGCGGCGGGGATGCTAGATGATCCGATTAAAACTCGTATTGTCATTGAAAAACCCTTCGGCAAAGACCTCGGTTCTGCCCAAATTCTCAATCGAGTAGTACAAAACGTCTGTCAAGAAGAACAGGTTTATCGCATTGACCATTATTTAGGCAAAGAAACCGTTCAAAATCTCTTGGTTTTTCGGTTTGCCAATGCTATTTTTGAACCCATTTGGAATCGTCAATTTGTCGATCATGTTCAAATTACCGTCGCTGAAACCGTTGGAGTAGAAGATCGAGCAGGTTATTATGAAACCTCTGGGGCATTGCGAGACATGGTACAAAACCATATTTTGCAACTGCTTTGCTTGACAGCGATGGAACCCCCTAATTCCCTATCTGCGGATAGCATTCGCAACGAAAAAGTTAAGGTTCTTCAGGCGACCCATCTAGCGGATATTAACAATCTGGAAAAATCTGCTATTCGAGGACAATATAAAGCTGGTTGGATGAAAGGAAAACCCGTTCCAGGCTATCGGGAAGAGCCTGGCGTTAATCCTGAATCGGGTACTCCAACGTTTGTGGGAATGAAATTGATGATTGATAATTGGCGTTGGCAAGGGGTTCCATTTTATCTGCGGACGGGTAAACGGCTACCGAAAAAAGTGAGTGAAATTGCCATTCAATTCCGCGATGTGCCGCTACTCATCTTTCAGTCAGTTGCTCACCAAACGACACCGAATGTCTTAAGCCTACGAATTCAGCCAAACGAAGGAATTTCACTACGATTTGAAGCAAAAATGCCTGGGGCTGACCTACGGACTCGCACGGTAGAAATGGATTTTGGCTATGGCTCCTCTTTCGGGATGGAGACGGCTGAAGCCTATCACCGTTTGTTATTGGATTGTATGTTAGGCGATCAAACCCTATTTACTCGCGCAGACGAAGTAGAAGAAGCCTGGCGAGTGGTGACTCCAGCCCTGAGTGTTTGGGATTCGCCCGCCGATCCGAATACGATTCCCCAATATGAAGCAGGAACCTGGAATCCCCCCGAAGCTGAAGATCTAATGAATCAAGATGGCCGTCGTTGGCGCAGATTGTAGGACTGTGTTCTCTCGGATTATTTGCTTAGAAAATAAGTGAGTGTTTCCCTTAAATTAGTCTTGCTTGATCTCCCTTAATTTTACTGGTAGTGCTTAAGTAAAAAGGGAGATTTTTTTAGGCACAGTAATTTTCGAGATTTTCTTACTTCATGGTGATGTTTCATGGTGATAAATAAGCTTAATTAGAAAAACATTAAATAAAATCATTTGGAAAGTAAGAGTTCAAGATTTTGTTATAAAAGTAGATTTCATTAAATAGTATGAGAAAGGTTTATTAAGATAGATTTTATGGGCAATTAGGGCAGTTATTAGTTCAATAATTAAGATAGAATCAACTAAGACAATTGAGCAAAAACAGAATATGGCAGAATCCTTACTCCTACCCCAAACCCCTGATATTTGGGAAAGTACCCTACAATGGCAGCCGAATCCAGACCAATGGCAACAATTTCAGCATCTCTACGGACAGATTTTAGAGGGTAATACTCGCTTAAATTTAACCCGCATTACCGAACCGTTGGATTTTGTGGAAAAGCATCTTTGGGATTCTTTGGCAGGAATTTTGTTGATGGATAATCTTAATCCAAATGAGTCCTATCAAGTGATTGATATCGGCACAGGTGCGGGTTTTCCTGGGCTTCCCATTGCGATCGCGTTTCTCCAATGGCAGATCACACTACTGGATTCTACCCGAAAAAAAATTCAGTTTTTAGATGAACTTTTAGAACATTTGAGTTTATCCAATGCCCTGACCCTACTAGGACGTTCAGAGGCGATCGGACAAGACAAACAATATCGCACTATCTATGATCTTGCTCTCATTCGAGCGGTAGGAGAACCCTCCGTTTGTGCAGAATATGCCCTACCTTTATTGAAAATTGGTGGATTAGCCGTCCTTTATCGGGGTCACTGGAGCGAAGAGGATACGACCAAGCTCACCCAAAGTATTCTAAAGTTAGGCGGTAAAATTGAAGCCATTAAAACCGTTAAAACGCCTTGGACAGAAGGAACTCGTCATTTTATTTATTTACGAAAAATCGATAAAACCCTTGCTTATTATCCGCGTGCTGTCGGCATTCCCACCCAAACTCCCCTTTAATCCTGTTTAGAGAGCCAATCATGGAAACCGTTACTCTCAATCTCCCGCCAGTGGTGGGTTTAACCATCGCATTTTGTCTAAACGAGTAAAGCACGATCGCCAACTTCATGACAGCATATAAAAAGTTCTCCGAAAATACTAGCAAGAGGAAGCCTTCCCTATGTATCTTTATCCCAGTCTCGTTACTGCTTTAACCCTTCTCCTTCACCAAGTTTTGACCGTCAACGTGGGTCGAGCCAGGGCTAAATATAAAATCATGCCGCCAGCCATGTTGGGAGATGAAAATTTTGAGCGAGTTGTCCGAGTCCAGCAAAACACCCTAGAACAATTGGTCTTTTTTCTACCTGCTTTATGGTTATTTTCGGCTTATGTCAATCCATTCTGGGGGGCAGGATTAGGCGCAGTTTGGCTAGTCGGACGAATTATTTATGCCTGGGGTTACTATCAAGCGGCTGAAAAAAGAATTGCGGGATTTGCTATCAGTTCCTTGAGCGGAATTGGCTTATTACTCGGTGCATTAGTTGGAATTGGCTTTAAAATCTTTAATATCGGACTATAGCGCGATCGCTGTCCAATGGAACGTAAGTTATAAATTTAGTCATTTTAAAAAGCCCTTATACTAGTCAGGGCTTTTCACATTTTATCGTAGAGAACGGCTAAATTTCAATTGTATTTGTTCTCAATCCTTTCTTTCTATTTAGCTTAAAAACAGCGATAAACCTTTGAACTGAGCCGATTTCTGACTTCACCGTTTTCATCGTAACTCTAACTTGTTTTAACAAAAATCTTTCTGAATTTTTAGGAAATAGACAAAACATTCCAGAAGTCATATTGAAATCAGAAAAAGGCATAATTCTAGTGAAGATTAATAAGCCTATTTGAGCCGTTTGACTTAGATTAATGTTAATAATTTCGATTTCCTGCTCATTGTTTAAAAGATCATTCAGGGTTATCGTCGCACTTTCTGGATCGGCTTTAATAATTCTAAATAAAGACGTATAGGAGAGAATGCTGGCATTAATTACCTCGGTTTGCTTTTCGTCGAGTTGATATTCTTTTTCTTGATACCTCTGAATAAAATTTTTTCCGTCCGATAGATATTCAAATAATCTAAAATCATTTAAGAAGTTAAATTCCTCCTCTGACTCAAAAAAAAGTTTTTTCCCGTAAAATTCCCATTAATCGACCAACCGCACGTAAGTCTTCTGGTGTCGTAAGTTCTTCTGCGATTTTGTCAGTTAAATCCGTAGCAATTTTTCTGTATTGTTTATATTTGCTAATAAGTTTTTTTCTGTCTTTATTACTGTGCAAAAATTTAGGGGTCATCGACATTATCCTCAGAGCGCATCGTAATTTCTATAATTTTCTATAATTAGAATACTTAAACTTGTACACTATTTTGAGTACCTAAAACAAGATTGTGAGCTTTATGG
>JBEIFD010000036.1:0-12579 GCA_040382535.1 Merismopediaceae cyanobacterium | reverse complement strand
CGGATTATAACCCAATATTCGTTAGTGTCTTTATTTATTCGCACAACCGATTTAGGCTTTCTGAAATCCTTATGCAGTAAGGCTCGATTTTTTGACTTTGGCCCAGCGCGAAAGATTCGTGACACTAACCAATATTCCCTGTATAATACCAAATTTTAAAATAGCCGATTTACCCGATCCGCTCACCGTAAGGCTTTGATCTCACAGTAATTCTAAATTTGCTCTGTAGCAAGGGTTGCAAGTTTTAGTTCGCATAATACGGAGTAAAATTTAACGGGATTGAGGATTTTATTTCACGAGTTGTCAAGCTTTTGATGTGATAGTACAGCGAGGATCGCCCAAAAATCCGTCATTAAAACGTGCTTTAAATCCCTAGAAGTCTTGCCGTGTCTAAAACTGAGAATTGTTGCTTTCTATCTAAAATCCATCATCGAAAAGTCGCGATCGCAGATAATTAAAATAAAAAAACAATTTGCCCTCAAACCCAATGGCAACTTATACCGTTCGTTTCATTAATACCGAAAAAAATCTGGATGTCGCGATCGCCGTTCCCGACGATCAATATATTCTGGATATGGCCGAAGAAGCGGGAATTCGCTTACCATCAGGCTGTCTGCAAGGAGAATGTTCCGTTTGTGTTGCCAAGCTCCTTAGTGGTAACGTAGAACAACGGGAGCAAAAATTTCTGAAACCCTCGGAAATTGCAGAAGGTTATACCGTCACCTGTGTCGCCTATCCCCGCTCCGATTGTGTTCTAGAAACCCATCAAGAATCGGTTTTATATCAATCTTCCCTTTATTACTCGCCACCTTCTTCCTAATATAATTTCCCTAGATTTATGATGACTGAAAATTCGATGACCGTTGAAAAAGCTCTAGAAATTCTCAAAAGTTATAGTTGCCTAGAAGTTAAATTAGTCCAATCAGAAGCAGATAAAAAAGAATTACAAACTGCAATTAAACAAATTGTCGATTTATCGGAATACGAAAATTTAGGAATTTGTGCCGATTCCTTAGAACTCGCTTTCGAGAGTTTATCGAATTATCTTAAAGCGTTAGGCTATGATAGTGATCTAGAGATTGCTTCATTACCCCCCCAGGAAAAAGCCGTTTATCTAAAATTTAATACTCAAAAAAAGAGTCACTATTTAGATAGTTATGATGGGGATTATCGCGGGGTTTTAATTTCCTGTCAAAGTGAGGATGACAAAATTGCAGGAACCTATGGTTATTTTCCCTTAGATTTGTTTGATTAAAATCATCAGCGATCGCATTTCTTTGTTTTTAATAAACGCGATCGCCTTCGTTAGTTTAAAGCTTCTAGACAAAGAACTGACTAACAGCAACCGTTCCCACACTAGGCAAAGTTCCACGATAATTGGTGAGATTAATCACTAAATCATTAGTTGCACTAAAAGTAGCAGTACTGTCATTGATGATGAGATAAGTGTTAAAACTTGCAACCGCACTAGCCACGACAAGAGCCGCACTATTAGCCGCTAAAGCCTGACTACCTGCGACTCCGCCATTCGCATCAGCGAAAACTTTAGTAATAACAGTAGCTAAACTGGTATCAGTAGTGTTATTAGCCGCACGAGTAAGTTGGGTAGGTGAACCAGTAATCAGTCCAGTTTGGGTTAGCAGATCGATCTTATCTTGACCAATGGTAAAATCCGTAATCCAATCAGGAGCCGTAGAACTAGATTCTCCAAACTGGAAAACAAAGGTATCAGAGCCAGCACGACCATAGAGTTCATCCTTGCCTGCACCACCATTAATAATGTCATTTCCTGGATTAGCATCAATGGTATCGTTCCCAGCTAAACCTGTCAGAACGTCATTATTGTTACCACCACGAATAAGATCTCCATAGGCAGTTCCCGTTAAGTCAAAACGATCAATATTGTAAAAGGTGACAACATTACTGGTGCTAGAGCTGAGCTTGTCATAAAGAACTCCAGCGAAACCAGAAGATCCATTGGTGTTGGTATAAGGATTTACTTCTAAGCTTGATCCCGCGCCACTATTGCGGTAATCAACAATGAGTAAATCATTGCCTTGTCCTCCATCAATAACATCCGTTCCTAAACCACCATTAATCGTGTCATTCCCCAAGCCAGTTTTGAGGTTGTCATTGTACTTCCCCGTCAGTTTAATAGTGTCGTTACCGCGACCAGTCTTTAGATCGCTAAACTGCTCTATTCCCTCAAAGCTAGTACCATCGGTAAAAGTAATTTTGGCTCCAGTGTTATTGATAGTAAGATTGTTGGTTTGATAGCTCCAATTTGCTTCTAGACGATCAATTCCTGTTCCACCATTTATACTATCGCCCTTACCGACATAAAAGAAAAGATCATCACCCCCAAGACCAGTTAAGGTATCAGCACCAAAACCACTTTCAAAAATGTCTCTGGAGTTTGTTCCTGTAATACGGAAGCGTTCGATATTAGTAAAAAGAATCTCATCGTAGTTTGTGGCACTATTGTTGGCGTAGATGCGGCCAGAAAAAGAACCATCATACTGGGCAATTAGTGCCTCAGTTGCTAACCCAGAAGGCAGGTTTGGATCGGTACTGCTGTAGGTATTGCTGGAATAATCAACAATCAGTAGATCGCTATCATCACCACCATCTACACTATCAATTCCCAGACCTAAATTAATGGTGTCATTTCCTTCATTAGTTAAGACAGAATCATTGTATCGACCTGTTAAGGTAAAAGTATCGTTACCGCTACCTGTTTGAAAATTATAGAGAGGTGTTGCCGCTTGGGAATCACCAAACTGCTCAATGTTAGAAATTGTTGTGCCATCGGCGAGGGTAATAGGAGTTGCACCATTGGTAATTGTCAGATTTTCTGTTGAATAACTTAGATCTGCTTCTATGAGTTTATCTGTACCTGTTCCTCCATTAATCACATCACCGATACTAATATTAAAGAAGGTATCATTTCCTGCTCCCCCATTGAGGATGTCATTGTTGTATCCGCCTTGAATTTCGTCATCATAGTTTGTGCCTGTAATATTGAAGTGTTCTATTTCATAAAAGCTAACTTCATTTTTACCACCTGTACTATCTTTGTAGGCAGAAAATTTACCTGCAAAAAAAATAGAACCATTGTCAGGATCATAGTCAATATCAGTGGCATAAACAACACTGCGCAGACCAGCAGGAAATAAGGCGTTGGGCGTTCCCACATAGGAAATGCTGGAATAATCTACTATCAGCCAATCATCTCCTGTACCACCAAAAACAGTATCTATCCCTAATAAAGGATAAAAATTATCATTACCATTGTTTGTTCCTAAGACAGCTGGGAGCTTATCGTTACCATTCGTTCCCGTAAAATTCGTCATCGTACCCTTTTCATTAATTTAAATTCGTTGATAAGCTTCATTCTAGAACTTTTTTTTTAAACTGGTTGTATTTTGTAAGGTTTTATGTGACATAAATTTTTCTTACTATAAAATTTTCGTTGATTGCGTCTGATGCGATCGCGAAACTCTTATCGTACCGTTGTACAAATAATTCTGCCTCTTGGCGATCGCGGATTTTTCCATCGAGAGTTGCGGCGAGTAGGGCATCTAAAATTTGTTTAAATTGGGGCCCAGGTTTATAGCCCATTTCTTTTAGATCATTGCCATTTAAGGGGGCGCGAATCTGAGAAAGTTGGGTTAAATACTTCCAAATGTAAGAACGAATAGTTATTTTGCTTCTGACTGCAACTAAAATTAAAGTAACGGTTTTGTGTATTCTTAAAGCTTGAACAATTTCACTATTTTTCGGGTGATTACTTAACGCTTTATCAATCTGTTCTTGAGATTGGTCTAAATTTTTTAAACTATCAATAATTGGTTTAGGTAATTGTAAATTTTCAGCAATTTTATTATTTATTTGTTTTTGATTATCGCTTTTTAGATCATGCAAGGAAGCAATTAAAACTGCTAAACGAATTAACCAATGGTCTAATTTATTCTCAGGATCTAGATAGTTTAACCAGCGAGAAATATAACGTAATTGCCACCATAATTGGGGTGTTAAAACTAAACTCGAATGTAAACATTTTAAGGCTTCTAAATGGGCTAATAATTGAATCGCAGGTTTCCAATATTGAGATTCTAAAATAATTTTTAATTCGGCTTTTAAACGAGTCGTTAGGGCAGGTGCAGGGTGATTCTCTAATAATAAACGCTCATAAACACCACTTTCTAGGGCATAGCGGATATAAACTTCCGTTTGTGGCTCCAATTCAAACCCTAAACGCACCGCAAATCTAACCGCTCGATAAATACGGGTGGGATCTTCAATAAAACTGTTGGCATGGAGTACCCGAATTTGACGCGATCGCAGATCCAGCAGTCCCCCAAAAAAGTCCAACAACTCCCCCCGTCGAGGAGAAGTTAAACGTAGGGCTAGGGCATTGACGCTAAAATCGCGACGATAGAGATCCTGACGAATGGAACTGGCTTCTACTTCGGGATTAGCGGCGGGATAGGGATAAAATTCCGTTCTTGCGGTGGCAATATCAACCCAGAGGGAACCGAGTTCGGGATCTTTATGCCACAGTAGGGCGGCGGTTTGGAATTCCCCATGTACCGAAAGCCGCGCTTGGGGATAGCATTCCTGCAATTGTTTCGCCAGTTCCACCCCAGCCCCCACATCTGCCGCTCGATGAAAACCATCTACTACCAAATCAATATCCTGCAATAGGAGCGTTTTTTCAGGCGTTTCTAACAGTAAATCTCGAACCGCACCACCCACTAAATAAAGGTTCCAGCCTTGTTTTTCTGCTTTTTTAGCGGCTTTTTCGAGAAATGTCCAGAGAGCAGGATGTAAACGACCTTGAATCGCAGGTAAAAGACAGGTGGTTAACAGGGTTTTATGATCGGGACTTTGTTCTCGGTCTTGATGAAGTTGGCGCAAAACATCGGTACGGGTGACAATTCCCATTAATTTGTTGTTTTCGACGACTGGTAAACGTCCTACGTCAAATGTCACCATTAACGATTCAATTTCGCTTAAAAGGGTTTCGGGCGTAATGGTTTTGAGATAACGAGTCATGTAACCTTTCACGGGCGCGTGACTAAAGCCATGATGCAATGCCAAATCAATATCCCGACGGGAAATAATGCCGACCAATTCATCTTGCTCATTGACAACCGATAACCCCGAATGACCATAGCGAAATAAAATGCGTTGGGCCTGTTCAATGGTCGTTTGGGGGCGGATGGTGCGGACGGGGGAAGACATCAGATCCCTGGCGGTGAGGGGATGGGGAAATTGCTCAATTAATTGCTCAACCAGTTCTTTTAGGGTAATTTCGGGATCGACTCCCCTCAAATTTAAAGAAGCCGCTTGTTTGTGACCGCCGCCGCCCAGAGGTGAAAATATTTTGTTTAAATCTGTTCCCTCAATCCGCGATCGCCCAATAATGGTTAAGCGTCCGTCGGGATAAACCCCATGTTCTCGGCGTTGGGTGTAATAATGACCAAAAATCAGAGCATCACTTTCCGTTAATTCAATTAATCTTTCCGCTAAATTCGAGAGTCCTGGGATAAAAACTTCTGTTCTCAATAAAACCGACGCAACCCGATAACCCTGAACGACTTGGGTTTGAATTTTTTCCATCGCTTCGGCAAAAAGGGCCTGCAAAGGTAAGGGGAAACCTGGATCGACATATTCCGCGATCGTCCGAATATTCGCGCCCTGTTCCATCAACCAAGCCAATGCTCTGGCATCTCTCGCGGTACTTTGGGCAAAAGTGAGTGAACCCGTATCGACATGAATTCCCAGGGCCATCACCGAGGCTTCAACGGAATTTAGGGTTAAACCATTGGCTTGAAGTTTTTCAACAATTAAGGTCGTTGTCGCTCCTACTGCTTCAATTTGACTAAAATTTGCTCCAATATCCGATTCTGTTTGTAAATGATGGTCATAGAGTTTAATCTCTTTAACCTGGTCTAAATCTAGCCATTGGGCCGCTTTCCCCAGGCGATCGCGTTGCTGATTATCGACCACGATCACAGAACGCAACTTTTTAGGATTGACACTCCGCATTTCAATCAGAGCCAACTCATCCCGATGTAAGGCCAAAAAATCCCGCACGGCAGGATGCGCCCCCCCTGTCAGGACAATGCGGTTACCGACTTTGAGACGAGACAATCCCACTGCCGCCCCCAATGCGTCAAAATCTGCGGTTTGATGACAGAGAATTACATCCATATTTTTATGTTGTCATGATATAAATTTTGATTAATAATTGGAATTGAAAACAGAATTCCTATCGTAAAATCAAGATTTAGTATTACTTAATTGATCAGGATCGATTCCTAATTCTCGTAACTTTTCTGCTAAAATAGCAGAGCGATTTTGTTCCTGTAAAGCCACTTCTTCAGGAGTCAAAACCAGTCTTTCTTCTGCGTCAAAATAGCGCAATTTATCGCCCTGTAACCCTAAGTATAACCCTAAAACGTTGCTCCAGAGGAGATTTGAATTATTAGATTTAATGGGCTTATATTTCCCATCAATCAACTTAAATCCAGCCAATTCTAAAGTATCAGGAGAAAACCAAAAATATTCCTGGGTGCGAAATCTTTCTTCATAGAGTGTTTTTTTTAATGCTTTATCGATCGCGGCAGTAGAAGTTGATAATAATTCGATAATTAGATCGGGATATTTTCCATCTTCTTCCCAAACAACCCAGGAGCGACGGGGATGATTTTGGGTGTTTTTAACGAGAAAAAAATCAGGGCCACGAAAATCTCGATTTTTAAGTTGTTGACGACTAAAATAAATGGTTAAATTTGCCCCAATAAAATAATCTTTTTGCTCCCGCCATAGCCAATCTAAGCAGGATACCAGTAATGCTAATTGCAAATAATGTAAACTACTTTCCATTTCTGGTTCATCGCTCTCTAATAGCGTGGCATCGGGCATCAACTCATCTAACCGTTTTGCAGTAAGTGTCATGGCTGATCTTTGTTAAGTTGTTAAGTTGTTGAGTTTTTTCAACTGTCCCTTGTCCTATTTTACTATTCGTTTGAAAAATGTCCCATTCTTTCGACGCACTGCCTAGTTTTATTTTTCCTGATTTCTCCCTAGATCAGATACCGTTAAAAACTCCGCTCAAATTAGGGTTCATGGCTTCAGGGAGTGGAACAAATTTTGCGGCGATCGCTGAATCTATTCAAAAACAAGAATTAAACGCCAAGATTGAAGTTTTAATTTATAACAATCCTAAAGCGAAAGTTCAAGAACAGGCAGAAAAATATCAAATTCCCAGGGTTTTGATTAATCATCGAGATTTTGCATCACGAGAAGCCCTAGATGAAGAAATTGTCACAAATTTCAAGGAATACGGGGTGGAATGGGTCATTATGGCGGGCTGGATGCGGATTATCACGCCTGTGTTATTAAATGCCTTTTCGGAACGGGTGATTAATATTCATCCGAGTTTATTACCGAGTTTTCGGGGGATTCGGGCGATCGAACAAGCTTTAGCCGCAGGGGTTAAGGTAACAGGTTGTACCGTGCATTTTGCCAGCCTAGAGGTTGATAGCGGCCCGATTATTGCCCAAGCAGTAGTGCCAGTGTTGCCCGATGATACCGCCGAAACTCTTCATGCCCGCATCCAAATTCAGGAACACAAGATTTTTCCAATGGCGATCGCGATCGCGGCCCAACGGGCTGAAATTTCAGTATAAAGCTAGAATTGTTTAGATTAAACCCATTTTTTGAAAAAACTCACGATGGATAAAGATACCAAGTTTGCACTGCTCGTCGTCGGGATTCCCCTATTGGGACTGGGCTATTGTGCTTTGATGTTAGCTGTGATGTTTCTAATTCCTGATGCTCGGCAACATCCGATTATTATTGCCGCCCTGTTTGTACTGGCTCCTTCGGTGGTTTCGGGGTCTATTTGGTTAGCCTCTTCTGCTAAGGCGAAAAATAAGGAGCGATTAGGGCTTTGAATATTTGAAAAAAGATTGATCAGAAAAATTTTCTTATGGTAAAGTTTTTGTTGATTTATGTCTGAGATAATGGTAAAAGTTTTGGATTATTGTTTCACTAGATTAACTATCAACAGATTGTTTATAAGCAGATATATTTTACGATATAAACAGGAGAGATTTGTGAGATATTAATTTTTTATAGTTTATTATTAATTATCATTAATCACAGCTTTGATACCAATAAAACAATAAAAATTTAGATTACTATGACCTTAACTATAATTCCTGAAACTGCTCCTCTACCGCTAGAAATGAATACTGATGGCGTGGTGCTAGTGGTTAAAACCCGTGTAACTTTAGATACTGTTATTAACACTTTCATCCAAGGAACAACTACTGAAGAGATTGTTTATCGTTATCCTTCCCTTAAGTTGGCTGATGTTTATGCCGTGATCGCATTCTAGTTGAATTATCAACAAGAAGTTGAAACTTAAGCAAGCCCAAGTTATTCGTAAGATGAACGAGGCAAAATTTCATCCTCACAAAAATTCCCCCCTTGATAAACTTTTGGGGGGATCTCACTGGATCGTTACATCCACACTTTAATTTGCAAACACTTTAGCCGCCGCCGCGATCCCTGCTCCAGGTTGAACGTCGCTGTAACCTAAACTTTGTAAGGTCGATTCCAAAGCCCCAACACAACTCAGAATATCGCGATCGCAGACGAAACCCAAATGCCCAATACGGAAGATTTTACCCTTGAGATGATCTTGTCCCCCCGCTAAAGCCACATCAAATTTTTTCCGCATGGTAGAACGAATTTGTTCCGCATCTACTGTCAGGGGAGCCACCGCCGTAATCGCAGGACTAGCCGCATTATCAGGGGCAAATAGGGGTAATCCTAACGCTTTCATGGCCGCACGGGTTGCTTCGGTATGGCGTTGATGGCGGGCAAAGATGCTCTCTAATCCTTCCGCTTGCATCATTTGGAGAGCCGCTTGCAGACCGTACATCAAGTTAATAGGCGGCGTAAAGGGTGAACTATCTTCGTCGGTAGCTTTTTTGTATTTTTTCAAGTCCAAATAAAAACGAGGACATTTGGCCGACTCATAGGCTTTCCACGCTTTCGCACTGACCGAAACAAAGGCTAAACCAGGAGGAATCATGTATCCTTTTTGGGAACCAGAGCCGACCACATCTAGCCCTAATTCGTCAATGGGAATGGAAACTGCGCCCAAGCTGGTGACAGCATCGACAATAATCAGAGCCTCTCCATGTTCTTTGACGGCTTGATTAATGGCGGCAAGATCATTTAAAACACCCGTAGAAGTTTCTGAATGGGTTAAAATAACCGCTTTAATCGTTTTTTCTTTATCTGCGGCAAGTTTGGCACGAAATTCTTCAGGGTCTAAAGCTTTTCCCCATTCTGCGGTAATTTCTTCTACCACTAACCCAAAGGCTTTACTGACTTTGCCCCAACGTTCGCCAAATTTACCGTTGTTTCCGACCAAAACGCGATCGCCTGGACTCAGGAAATTAATAATCCCTGCTTCCATCGCCCCCGTGCCACTGGCGGTTAACATCAGAACATCATTCTGGGTTTGATGGAGCCATTTGAGATTGGCAGTCAATTCAGCGATAATTTTACTAAAGTCCCCACTGCGATGACCAATGGGATGTTTCGCCATTGCCAGTAAAACTTTTTCTGGAACTGGGGTTGGCCCAGGAATCATTAACATTTGCTTATTGTCCACGTAGATCCTCCCGTTGGTTGCGTTGCACTGATGATATCAAAGTCAGGTATTTTTCCCTAGATCAACCCCTAATAGTACCATTGAATCGCTAGAGGTTACTCTCCAAACAAATCCGCGATCGCCTGGGTCGGGTCAGGTTGTTTTACCAGGGATTCACCGACGAGAATAGCATTGACTCCCACTTCTCGGACAGTGGCTAAATCCTGGGGAGTATGAATTCCCGATTCACTGACAATTAAAATATCTCGTTCCTTTAAGCTATCTTTGCGGGCGTTGAGTAATTCAGTCGTGGTGTTTAAATCAACGGTAAAATTCTCTAGATTACGGTTATTAATGCCAATGAGGGTTACGCCTTTTAGGGCCAATACTCGGTCTAATTCCGCTAAAGTATGCACTTCAATCAGAGCCGTCATTCCCAATAAATTAATGATTTTGAGAAAATATTGTAAATCTTTATCTTCTAGAATTGCCGCAATTAATAAAACCGCATCGGCTCCCTTGGATCGCGCTAAATAAATTTGGTAGGGATAGATAATAAATTCTTTACAAAGTAGGGGTAAATCTACCGAACGACGGGCGATCGCTAAATTTTCAAAACTTCCCTGAAAGAATTTTTCATCCGTTAAAATCGATAGACAACTTGCGCCACCTTTGGCATAGTCTTGGGCAATTTTGGCAGGGTTAAAATTTTCACAAATAACGCCTTTACTGGGAGAAGCTTTTTTAACTTCTGCAATCAAAGCGGGTTGACGAACACTATTTTTTAACGCGCCCAAAAAATCACGGGGGGGTTGACTGTCCTTAACTGCCTTTTGTAATTCTAGGAGGGGGGTCAACTCTCGTCTTTTTTCAACTTCTAATTCCTTTTGCCAAACGATTTCTTCCAAAATATGGCGAGGTTCGGCTTCGGGGTGTTTAATCTGATAACGGAGGTACTCCACATTGACGGGAGCATTAGGCGGTCGGCGACGAATTTTAATATTCATAAAATTAGTATAAAATGAGAGGAAAAATTACCCTAACTACAAAGAAAGAGTTTATCACTATGGAAGCTGCTGGATTAGTCGTACAAACCGTCCTTAATTTCATTAATATTTATTTATTGTTGCTTTTCATCAGAATTCTGCTCTCCTGGTTCCAAACGGCAGAATGGGCCAATAGTGCGATGGCCGTTTTAAGCCCCATCACTGACCCCTACCTCAACATTTTTCGCTCGATTATTCCTCCTTTGGGTGGTATGGATTTTTCGCCTATTTTAGCTATTTTAGCCTTACAATTGCTATCTTCCCTATTGCCCCAACTACTAACGGTCGGTTATTAGGTTTTTACTAAAATTACGCGATATAACCCATCAACTCCTCCTCACCCCATTCCAATGTGTCGCCGATTTTTTCGCCTGTGTGGTAGGCTCCCAGTAAAATAGGGCAGGTTTTACCCCAGGCGATCGCACCTGAATAATCGAGCGAAATAGCGGCCAGATCGCCGTTACGATTTTTAGCTTCTTTCATAGATTTTTCTACCGCTTCGGGCAGGGATAAACCATCTGTAACACGAATGACAATTTTGGCGGCTAAACATTCATTAATAATATCTTCTCCAACTCCTGTACAACTAACCCCCGCTTGCTGGGTGGCATAATTTCCCGCAGGCATGGCCGAATCACTAACCCGACAGATCCGCTCTAAACCTTTACCCCCCGTAGAAGTTCCCGCCACGATTCTACCCTGTTGGTCTAGGGCAACTACCCCAATAGTTCCTTTGCGCGCAGAACTTTCCGCAGGATCTTGGGAAATGAGGCGGGCCATTCTATTTTTATTTTGAAAATTTTCCCGACGCTCTTCTATCCATTCTTGAATACGAAAATCCGTGAGGGGATCGTAGGGCGGAATTTGTAGTTCTCTTGCTAAATCAATTGCTCCCGAACCCGACAGAATGCGGTCTGTTTCTTGTTGTAAAAATTGGGCTAAATGAATCGGATTTTTGACCCTAGAAACATTAATGACACCGCTAAAATTTTGGCTTTCTCCATCCATTAAAGAAGCACTCATACGGACTTGTCCATCGGATTGCACCACCGAACCTGTGCCTGCATTAAATCTCGGTTCATCTTCTAATAATTGACAACCTCGAATGACGGCATCAATGGCAGGACTTCCCTGAAGCAAGAGGTCATAAACTTCGGTAACGATTTGATGAAGAGATTGACGAACTGATTCCAAGCCGCCTTTATGGTCTAGGGAACTTGCTCCACCGTGAATAATTAATTTAGGTTGCCTGATTGTCATGGGAATAACTGAAAAATTAAGATTACAATCGTTGGAAATATTTTTTAGGATCAAAAATCTCCAAACCATCACTAATTATTAATTTTACCACTAAATTCTCGGTAATTTGTCAGGATTTTTACTGGACTAATTATGAGTTTAATCATCAATGATTTCAAGGACATTCGTTAGGATTTTTTCTGACGCGATCGCGGATTAATGATTTCTCCTAGTCCTTCCCCAATAAAAGATAAGCCTACAACCATTGTGGTGAGAGCAAGACCAGGGAAAAGCGTCGTCCACCAAATTCCTGTCGAAAGGTCGGCTAGAGCTTCTTTGAGATCGTGTCCCCATTCGGCAATTTCCTGGGGTAAACCCAGACCCAAAAAGCCTAAACCCCCTAAAACGAGGATGGCATCGGCGGCATTGAGGGTAAACAGCACAGGAACACTTTGAATCACATTGGCAAAAAGATAATGGGATAACACTCGATTGGGACTGGCTCCCATTGCTCTAGCCGCTTCAATAAAGAGTTCCGTTTTAACGCTGGTGGTATGGTTGCGGACTAATCGATAGTATTGGGGGATGTAGGCAATGCTGACAGCGATCGCG
>JBEIFD010000035.1:0-12709 GCA_040382535.1 Merismopediaceae cyanobacterium | reverse complement strand
CATTGTTGGGAGAGTTGGGTGAAAATTTCAGGACAGCCACTTACACCAAATCGAGTGGGTAGGGTAAGGGTTGAGTTGGTTAATCCTAAAATTTCTAATTCTTTTTGAGCCGCTTTTACGACATAGCTGGCGGGATCAATCAATTGAACCGTTGCGGGGAGTATTTCTTGGAAAATGGGCTTGAGGTGTCGATAGTGGGTACAGCCATAGACGAGGGTATCAATATTTTTTTCTAAAAGGGGATTGAGGTATTGCCTGGCCACTTCTTTGGTGTGGGGGTCATAGATTCGATTTTGTTCGATCAGGGGGACAAATTTTGGGCAACCGACCTGCCAGACTTCGGCGTTGGGACTGATTTCTTGGATGGCGTTGCGGTAAGCGTTACTGGCGGCGGTGGCGGGGGTGGAGATGACTCCAATTCTTTTGCCATGACGGACGGCGGCCCTGGCTCCTGGCAGAATAACCCCTAACACAGGAAAGTTAAATTCGTCTCGAAGGGCTTCTAGGGCCAAGGCTGAACTGGTGTTGCAGGCCATGATGACCATTTTCACGTTTTCTTGGGCCATCCAGGTCAGAATTTCTCGAACAAATTGGATAATTTCTGAGGGGGAGCGATCGCCGTAGGGGAGTCGGGCGGTATCGCCAAAGTAGAGAATGGATTCCTTGGGGAGTTGCCGATAGAGTTCTCTTAAAACGGTTAATCCACCCACACCACTGTCAAAAACACCGATCCGACTATGCTGAGATTCTCTCATAGAGGCAATAAGAATAAGTTGTTGATAATTTAAACATGAATACCCAAGGAAGTAAATATACTTAAGGAAAATATCTAAGATAAATTCGAGAATTTAAGTGACTTTGCTCCCTGTTAAAAATAATTAACGTAATTACAATCGATTTTGTTGCATATATTCTACAATTCCCCTGGCGATCGCCTGGGCCATTTGCTGTTGATAGCTCGGATTGGTGAGTTTGGCTGAGTCGTCGTAGCCTGTCACAAAACCGACTTCGACTAGGGTTGAGGGCATTCGACTATGACGCAGGACATAAAATCTCGCCTTTCTTACCCGTCTATCCCCTACATTGACGGTTTTTAGAATACTACGGTGAATGGCATCAGACAAGCCGCGATCGCCGAAATAATAGACCTCTAAACCACTAATGTCGGGTCGTTCCGCCCCCATTGAATTGGCGTGAATACTGACAAACAAATCCGCTCCTGCTCGGTTAGCCATATCGGTACGCCCTTGCAAACTCACAAAATAGTCGCCGGTACGGGCCATCATGGTCTGGATTCCCTGTTGTTGTAGGTATTGGGCAACGTACTGGGAAATGGGCAAAATAACATCTTTTTCCTGAACGCCGCCTAATCCGATCGCCCCTGGATCTTTTCCGCCATGACCAGGATCAATAAATACCAGACGTTGTCCCTTAACAGGAGGGCGATTGGTCGGATAGGAATCAGTCGGATAGGGATTATTATTCGTAGGTGGAGGAATATTGATGGAGATACCAGAGGAAGACCCCCTGTTTGGGGTGCTGGGATAGGACGGCCTGGGGTAAGTGGAACCAGGGTAAGAAGAAATAGGATTCCGAGAGCCAGCAAAAGAGGAATAATTAACTTCTAGGGAGATTAAATCTGCCCTGGGCTGACTAAATTGCCCGAATCGGGTTCCTACTGAGGGTGTTGCTTCGATAACAACGACGTTTCCCTGTTCTTGACGAATTCGTAATTGATAAATAGGACTACTCCGACCCAACTGAGGCCCCTTGAGACCTTCAGATAATTGGGCATTTTCAATGCGAATTTCGTAGGTTCCCGAAAGACGATTCCAATTACCCCTAGCTCGGACGGGGCGATCGGCTTGAATAATCAATTGACGATTGTTGTTAACGAGATCCAGAGAATTAATCGTTGCACCAGAAAAACGACTGATGGAATTACTAGAAGTTCGAGGAGAAAGCGTAGATAAGGGGGTTCCCGTAGAAGGAGGAGCCGTTAAATTCCCTGTTGCCCTAGTGCCTCCCCTGGGAAACAGCACTAACCCTCCCAGTCGGCTATAACTGGCTTGCCAATCGGGACTGTCAGGGGCGATCGCCAAAGCAATTTGGGGATTTCCCGAAGATTGAGAGAAGGTAATATCTCCCACACCGTACTGATTCACCGCTAACGTTTGCCCATTTAAATCATTGGGGAAGACGGCTCCAGGCAAACTGAGAGTCATGGTTTTACCGTCTTCAGAACGCTTTGGGGCGATCGCTCCACTGCTACCGTTTCTTTCGGTGCGAATAAAGAACCCATTTTGAGTGACTTGAAAATTTCTGTTACTCTGACTAGGACGGGGGGCGGGGAATCGGGATTGAGGAGAGCCAGTCGAGGGAGACGGAGGGGAATTTATCGGTTGGGAAACGAATTGGGGCGTGGGAAGATCGACTGTCCACTGGGTAGGAGAAATTCCTCTAACCTTAACTTGCTGGGGATCAACCGTATAACCAGGGGCAAGTTGAATCACCAATCGGGTCGTATAGCTGTCAAATTGGGCAACCCGAATCCCTGTGACTTTTCCGCCAATCGATTGATTAACCGTCGGTCTTCCGAGAGTGATCCCAGGCAAATCGATCACAACACGGGTCGGATCGGGAATTAATTGGGCCGTTGGCTGTACTCGACTGTCTGTATTAAAAACAAGACGATTATTAGCGGATTCAAATCGCCAAAATAATAATTTTCCCGCTTGAGCAGGAGATGCATAGAGCAGTAGCGCAAGGAAAGTAAGAATTAATCCATAAAGTTTGGGCATGATCGCTCCTAAATTAGAAGATGAGCATTTTCGATGTAAACCTTGTTGCATCTTAACGACAGTCTGCAAGGGAAGGCAATACTTGGTAATGCACAGGGCGTATTAAAGTGGGGGTCTCTGAAAAAGCTAAAATAACAGTCTAGCCTGGGAGATAGTAGCGGTAAAATGCCTAGAGATCAAGAGACTAGGAAAAATAGAAGGACAAGATCCCTAAAATTAATGAAATTTCGCGATCGCATTTTTTTAAACAAGTCTTTCAACAAGTCATAGAAAGTCAGCAAATTCATTTATATATTTTTTAGTTGATCGATTTTCTGAGAAAGAAAAGAGAATATTTCAAATAGGCGAAATGGGTCAAATACCGAATTATTTTTGTGGGGGTGGCCCTCCTGTTGGCGATCGCGGGGGAAGCACCTTCGACTATTGGGGGTTATTACTTAAGGGTGATCCCCAAAATCTATACAATTCTTAATAATTCCCCTCATGCTACCCGAATCATTCTAATCTAGAGGCTGAATCATAATTAACCATCTAATTTTAATCAGCCTGAGCTTGGGTCTATCTTAAACCCTAGCTTTAAGGCATTCGCAATTTGTTAATGGGAGATACTTAAAATCCAATGAGTGTTAAGGCAAGTGGTGGAAGCTCATTAGCCCGTCCGCAACTGTACCAAACAGTTCCCGTCTCGGCGATATCTCAGGCCGAACAACAGGACCGCTTTTTAGAAAAATCTGAATTAAATGAGTTAACAACGTTTTTTCAATCGGGTAATCAACGGTTAGCTATTGCTCAGGAATTGACCAATAACGCCGATTTGATTGTCTCCCGTGCGGCTAATCGGATTTTTACGGGTGGCTCCCCAATGGCCTACCTAGAGAAACCCGTAGAAGTTCCTGCGGAAAAAGTAATGGCAACCGTTGGCGCACCCCAAACTATCCAGGAAGGGATGAAGCTGGGGACTGTCACCTATTCTGACGGCAGTGGCGGTGGAAATGGCGGTTTCTTGAGTGGATTAAGAACGGTTTTTAGTAGCACTGGCCCCGTTCCTGCGGGTTTCCGTCCTATCAATATCGCGCGCTACGGCCCCAGCAATATGCAGAAGTCGTTGCGGGATATGTCCTGGTTCTTGCGCTATGTAACTTACGCGATCGTGGCGGGCGACCCCAACATCATCGTCGTTAACACTCGTGGATTAAAAGAAGTTATCGAAAACGCCTGTTCCATTGATGCAACGATTGTTGCGTTACAGGAAATGCGGGCCGCGGCAACGGACTATTTTCGGAATGACAAGGAATCTCAAGCCATTGTTTTACAATACTTTGATATTCTTGTCAGTGAATTTAAAGCTCCGACTCCTTCAGTCAAGCTACGTCAAGGCCCATCAGGAGATATTCAAGGTTTAGCCCTACCCCAAAGTTATTTCAATGCGGCAGCCAAACGTCAAAAATTTGTCATGAAGTCTGGTTTATCCGAAACCGAAAAATCGGCGGTGATTAAAGCCGCTTATCGACAAATTTTTGAAAGAGATATTACTCGTGCCTATAGCCAAGGTATTTCGACGCTGGAAATCCAGGCAAGAAATGGTGATATTTCGATGAAGGAATTCATCCGTCGCTTGGGGAAATCCCCTCTTTATCGTCAACAATTTTATGAACCTTTTATTAACAGTCGGGCTTTAGAATTAGCGTTTCGTCACTTCCTCGGAAGAGGCCCCAGTTCTCGCGAAGAAGTCCAAAAATATTTCTCGATTGTTTCCAGTGGAGGCTTAGGGGCTTTAGTGGATGCCTTGGTCGGTTCCCAGGAATATTCGGATTATTTTGGGGAAGAAACCGTTCCCTATCTGAGAGGATTGGGAGTAGAAGCCCAGGAATGTCGGAATTGGGGAATGCAACAAGACCTATTTGACTACAGCGCACCCTTCCGCAAAATTCCTCAATTTATCACCACCTACGCTAAGTATGATCGCCCTTTACCCGATCAACACGTTTACGGCGTAGGGAATGATCCCCTAGAAATTCAATTCGGGGCAATTTTCCCGAAAGAAACCCGTAATCCTTCCGCTAGTCCTTCTCCTTTCAGCAAGGATACCAAACGGATTTTGATCCATCGAGGCGCACCAACCAATAATCAGATTAGTAATCCCGATGCGCGGGGTGAGTTACCTGGTTCTTTAGGGGCAAAGGTTTTTCGTTTAAATAATCAATTGCCTGGTGTTGGTAAAAATAGCCAAGATAAAAACATCCAATTTGGGGAAAATTCTACCCAAGCGGTGATTGGGGCGGCCTATCGTCAAGTGTTTGGTCGGGATCTCTATGAAGGTCAAAAATTAACGGTTTCCGAAATTAAGCTAGAAAATGGCGATATTACGGTACGGGAATTTATTAAAAATCTGGCTAAATCAGAGGTCTTCATCAAACTCTATTGGACTCCTTTCTATGTTGTGAAGGCGATCGAATATATTCACCGTCGTCTTTTAGGTCGTCCGACCTATGGCCGCAAGGAAATCAATGCCTATTTTGATCTGGCTTCCAAAAAGGGTGTCTATGCAGTCATTGATGCCATCATCGACTCGAAAGAGTATGAAGAAGCTTTTGGTGATGACACAGTTCCCTACGAACGCTATCTCACCCCTGCGGGTTTACAGATGCGGACGGCTCGCCCTGGAACGATTCGGGAAGAGATTGGTCAACGAGTTGACAAGGAAACAACCCCCCGATTTATTGAATTGGGTCAAGTTCATGATATTCGCACGGAACCCGATATCAAGTCTCGGATTAATCAAGGGGTGACCGTTCAACGTGAGCAGTCCAAAGCCTTTAAGCTGTTAACGACGGCGGATAAGGTCGCAGTCCAAACGACTGTGCGTGCTGCCTATCGTCAGATTTTTGAGCGGGATCTGGAGCCTTATATTATTGAGACCGAATTCACCAAGCTTGAAAGTAAACTCAGCAATCGTGAAATTAACGTTAAAGAGTTTATTGAAGGTTTAGGAACGTCTGACCTTTATATCAAGGAATTCTACGCGCCTTTCCCCAATACGAAGGTAATTGAGTTGGGAACGAAGCATTTCCTCGGTCGTGCGCCCCTCAATCAAAAAGAAATTCAGAAGTATAACCAAATTTTGGCTAATGATGGTATTCGTGCTTTTATTACCTCAATGGTTAATAGTCTGGAATACCAACAATTGTTTGGTGAAGATACGGTTCCCTATCGTCGTTATCCGACGTTACCCGCCGCGAATTTCCCCAATACCGAACGGCTTTACAATAAGCTCACGAAACAAGATAGTGAGTTAGTTGTACCAAGTTTTAAACCTATCAAAGCTGGAGTTTAAGGTTTCGTTTTGGATAATTAATCATTCGATTAAGGCTCGCTGAGGCGGGTCTTTTTTTGTCTATATCATATTCAATGACTGTATTCCCCCCATTCCGCAGGTTTCAAAGAACTTTTAACTCATTTTAATAATTTTAAATTCCTTACAGGACAAGAATTTTGCGAGTTACTGCCTTATTTACAATCAACGTAAAGATTTGATTAGACGATAACGATATAATTAGGGGAAGATTCCAAAATATCCTTATTTTTTATTCCTCCTAAATTACTTTGTTGGTATTTCTGCAAACGATTCGAGAATTAATCCGTCGCTGGTGGTCGGAGTTTCCCCTACAAACTCGATTAATGGCGGCCGCCACGTTGGTCGTTTCCCTCTTCATGAGTGGACTAACCTTTTGGGCAGTCAATACCATTCAACAGGATGCCCAACTGAGTGATACCCGTTTCGGTCGGGATTTAGGCTTGTTATTGGCGGCTAATGTGGCTCCTCTGGTCGCAGAACAAAATTTAACCGAAGTTGCCCGTTTTTCCAGTCGTTTTTATGAAAGTACTACCAGCGTTCGTTACATGATCTACGCTGATCAGCAGGGCAAGATCTTTTTTGGCGTTCCCTACTCAGAAGCGGAAGTTAAAAATTCTTTAATGATCGAGCGTCATATTGAGTTACCCGAAAGCAACTTTGCTGAAACCGATCTGCCCCTCGTGCGTCAACATTCCACTCCCAACGGAGAAGTCACCGATGTTTTCATTCCCCTCAAACACGATCGCCAATATTTAGGGGTTTTGGCGTTGGGAATTAATCCCAATGCGGCGGTGGTCAATTCTTCTAACTTAACTCGTGATGTCACGATCGCCGTTTTCATTTCCATTTGGGTGATGGTGATTTTAGGAGCAGTTTTTAATGCTTTAACCATTACCCAACCCATTAAAGAATTATTATTAGGGGTTAAAAATATTGCGACAGGAAATTTTCAACAACGAATTAATCTACCCTTTGGCGGAGAATTAGGGGAATTAATTGTTAGTTTTAATGAAATGGCAGAACGATTAGAAAGTTATGAAGAACAAAATATTGAAGAATTGACCGCAGAAAAAGCCAAGCTGGATATTTTGGTTTCTACTATTGCTGATGGTGCAATTTTAGTCGATACTAATCTCCAATTATTATTAGCCAATCCGACGGCAAGACGTTTGTTTGTGTGGGAAGGTCAGGACTTTACGGGTAAAAATGTTTTGGAACATTTACCGAGCGAAATTACTGCCCAACTGACCAAACCTTTAAGGGAAATGGCTAGTGATTCTGGACACCATGCCCATCAATTAAATTCCTCCTCTGAACCCTTTGCCTCTGAAGAATTTCGCTTGACTCTCAGCCAGCCCATTCCTCGCACATTGCGCCTAATGTTGACCCAGGTATTTGACCAACATCGAGAAACTTTAAAAGGGATTGTGATGACCGTTCAAGATATCACGAGAGAGGTAGAATTGAATGAAGCAAAAAGTCAATTTATTAGTAATGTTTCCCACGAGTTACGCACTCCTTTATTTAATATCAAATCTTTTATTGAAACTCTCTGTGAATTTGGTGAAGATTTAACTGAAGTCGAGCGTCATGAATTTCTCGAAACCGCTAATAATGAGACCGATCGCCTAACCCGTTTAGTCAATGATGTATTGGATCTCTCTCGTCTGGAATCTTCTCGGATTTACCATTTGGATGCGATCGATATTAGCCAATTTATCGAACAAACTCTGCGGACTTATCAGTTAAATGCTAAGGATAAAAGACTACAACTTTCGCAAGAGATTGAAGCTAATTTACCACCAGTTTTGGGACATTATGATTTACTCTTACAGGTTCTCACGAATCTAGTGGGCAATGCGGTTAAATTCACTCCCGCAGGCGGCAAAATTGTCATTCGAGCTTCTAAAATACAAAGCTATTCTGAAGAAAATAAACCCATTTCCTGTGTCAGAATTGAAATCTCAGATACGGGAATTGGCATTGATTTAGAAGATCAGGAAGCGATTTTTGACCGCTTTTATCGAGTAGAAAATCGGGTACATACCTTAGAGGGAACAGGCTTAGGATTGTCGATTGTCAAAAATATTATTGATAAACATCATAGTCAAATTCACCTTATTAGTGAAGTGGGAATTGGTACAACTTTTTGGTTTGATTTAGCGGTTTATCAGGAATCTATCTTGCCTGTTACGTTAACCCATTAAGACGGACATAATAGTATTATTTCCCTACGAATATTTTGGTTTATCATTACAACAAAATCTTTTGAAATAAATTATTTAATTTAAAAAAAATGATGCAATTTGCTCAACGCTTACAGGCTTTACAATCAAATGTTTTTGCCGATATGGATCGGAGGAAAACCCAGGCAAAACTCGCAGGAAAAACCATTATCGATCTCTCTTTAGGATCTTCAGATTTACCGACTGATAAAACGATTTTGGCAGAAATTGCGCGATCGCTGAATGATCCTAGTACACACGGTTATTTACTACACAATGGAACTCAGGCGTTTCGGACAGCCGTTGCCGAGTGGTACTCCGAGCGTTATGGCATTGCGGTTGATCCCGAAACAGAAGTCTTGCCCCTCATTGGCTCCCAGGAAGGAACCGCCCATTTGCCCCTAGCGATTCTCAATCCTGGAGATTATGCTCTATTACTCGATCCTGGCTATCCGTCCCATGCGGGGGGAGTTTATCTAGCGGGGGGGCAAATTTATCCCATGCCCTTACTTGCTGAAAATGAATTTTTACCGATTTTTGCTGATATTCCCAAAACTATTTTAGACCAGTCAAAATTAATGGTTTTGAGTTATCCTCACAATCCCACTACCGCGATCGCGCCCTTATCTTTTTTTGAAGAAGCCGTTAATTTTTGCCGAAAAAATCAATTAGTGTTAGTCCATGATTTTCCCTATTTTGATTTTGTTTTCGGTGAAACACCCCTACCGCCTTCGGTTTTGCAAGCAGACCGCCAAAAAAAACTTTCTATCGAGTTTTTTACCTTTTCCAAATCCCACAATATGGGCGGTTTTCGGGTTGGTTTTGCGATTGGTAATACAGAACTGATTCTCAATCTCCGCAAAATTAAAGCAATGGTCGATTTTAATCAATATCAAGGCATTTTAAATGGCGCGATCGCAGCACTAAAAAGTCCCCCAAGTTTAATCAAAGAAACTATGAATCATTTTGAAATTCGTCGAAATGCTTTTGTGCAAGCTCTGAGCAAAATTGGGTGGCAAGTTCCCACTCCCCAAGCCACCATGTACGTCTGGGCAAAATTACCTGAACACTGGCAAACAGACTCCATCAAATTTTGTACCGAGTTGGTTTTATCCACAGGAGTAGCCGTTTCTCCAGGCGCGGGGTTTGGCAAGGCAGGAGAGGGTTATGTCCGTTTTGCCCTCGTTTATGAACCAGATATTTTAGAAAAAGCAGTCCAGAAAATTGCTCAATTTTTAAGTGAGAATCACAATAATTGACGGGAATCTCAAGCTTACTTATCTTCAAAATCTTACAAAATTACTAGATAGTAATCTATCAATTTTTTGACTATAAACTATCTAGATAATTATTTAGATTTCAAAACAGCATTAATTTGTTTATTCGCCTCTTCACTCAATTTTTTGATTTTTACTTTTTGATCTTCAGTCAATTTAAGATCTATCTTTTTGTCGCCATTTTTGACGGCGGCTTCTGCTTGCGCTCTTTGTGCTGGGGTTAAAATAGTTTTGAGTTTAGTGGTAGCATCTTTTTGAATTTCTAAAATTTGTTTCTGTTGAGAAGGAGTTAGTTGTATCTTCTCTGCATTGGCAATGGAAGGAGAAAGGATCACCGCAGTAATTAAGGAAAATATCAGAGCGAAAAATTGCGTTTTTTTCATAGTGGTGATCCTAAAGAGGAGCAAGTAAATAAAGGGATTGTCCCATAAGTATTCTCAATGGAGATAATAGCAGATAACTCAACATTAGTCAAAACTTGAAATTTCCAGAAGCAATTAAATAAAAAGTAGCTAAAAAAATCTCAGAAATATCGATAATTCATCAAAATTCTGATTTATAGAGTATTTTTGAGGAAGTATTTTGGGGGTTAGTGACGGATCATTGGAAAGGAATTTTATCAAGCCTAACGAACGATCGCCCAATTATTCATAATATTAATGCGATCGCTTAGAAAACAGTTCAACGAAGTGAGGGAAGAGACTAAATACCAGAAGAATAGAAAATCTGAAGTATTACGGCTTTTTTTATCTGCCCAAAAAAAGATGTCACCAACCCATCTGAGTCAGCAACACCCCGTTAAATTTTTCTGTCTTTATTCCAAGTTAAGAAACTAGAAAAACTCTATATTCATCATCACTTAGTGCTTCCGTACTAACGACTTTTGCCGTAACTGAAGCATCTTGATCAGGTACAAATAAAGTCATCTCATCAGCAACATCTAGAGCAAATCGAGTTCCTCCAATCACTTCTTCCCACTTGATAAAACGACCGTCTAAAAAATAGCTAACAATATAAAAATATTGGTTTTGTGTTTCCGCAATCATGACCGTAACCTCCAATGATTTAAAGAATGAGTAACCCGCTAATAAAATTTCTGATTTTATCAAAAAAGAAGCAATTTTTTTTTATTAAGGTAACGCGGGTTCTTCGGCTTTGGCTAAAGGAAAAACAACCCGAATACATCAAACTGATTTCGCCGAATAGTGAGATTTGTGAGTATTCTATTCACCGAAGAACGATAAGTTTATAATCTCCTAAAAGATTCAAAAAACAAGAAACTGAAGAAAACCAGAGAAGAATAAAGGAAAAACGAGATTAATCCTCTGTCCACTTTTCAGAACTTAGCAAATCAACTAGATGATCCCGCAATAAAAAGCCATTATCCTCTAGCTCTGCTTCGACACATTTCCATTCACCACAAGGCAAAAACTCACAAAGGGTATAAAGACATTGTTGGCGATCTAAGCGACCCTGATGAACCAGTTGCTCTGCCTCTTCTTTGATGTCATCAATTGAATATCGAGAAGTTGTCAGCATAGCTATCACCCCCTGGGTGAATTGTTTTATCAGTGATCTTACCTATCTTTATTCTCGCTCTTTTTATAATGACACGCTATAGTTTTTTGATTTTTTCTCTTTAAATTAATATTTCTACACGATCTAACAAATTAATTTTAGGCGATTCGCAAAAACAATGTTGATTGTTGAGCAAACTTATACAAAATCTACAATTGAATCATCAGAATAACGATTATTTGTTCTATCCAATTGTCTGAATAATCCAGAAGCCAATATTAGGTTAAAAATTGGATTAAATTTCCTAATATTGACCACAAAACGATGGAATTATTTTAATTCGCTCTGGAGAAAAAATGTCTAGGAATTAGCCATTGCTCGAATAATATCACCCTGGGTCAGAATACCAACGACTTGATGATTTTCGGCATCAATTACGGGTAATAGGCGAATTTTTTTATCATTCATAATATGGGCGGCTTCTCGTAGAGATTGATCAGCCTTGAGAGAGATTGGGGCATCGCTCATCACTTCACCGACGGTTTGTCCCAGGGCTTTATGAATTTCTTTTTCATGCCGGGCAGGATTTTGTAAATAAATAATGCTATCCAAGAGCATGATGTAGGGAGGTGCTTCTAACCCCGATTCTTGCCACATTAAATCCGATTCTGAGATGACACCAATTAATTTACCAGTATCATCTACAACGGGTAAACCACTGATTCGGTTTTCAGCTAGGAGTTTAATCGCATCTTGTAGAGCGGTTTCGGGCTTGACGGTGATGGGTTTCGGGGACATCACTTCCCCAACGGTTTTGTTCATAACGGCAGGTTAATAGGCGGAGTCAAAAAAATGAAGTCTTTTATGTTTATTGTAGGCAATGGCGGGGACTGTCCGAAGGAAATGATGGGATTATTCATGAATTTTCCTGATTTTGTCGTCATCACGAATCCTGGTTGTGAAGTTTAATGTCACTATTCACCAATGGGGGAACCCCGCCAAAATTAGAACCATCCACTAAAATTAGAAATGTGGTGTTGAGAAATCGAGGAAAATAGTTATGGTGCAATCCTCTTGTTGGAGTGAACGCAATTTATCGGAACTCAATGAGCTTCTGGAATTGGCCAGACGAACGGAACAAAAGATTCGTGAGTTGAGTGGTTTGACTCCAGATTCCGCGATCGCCTGGCGACCCAACTCAGAAACATCGGCTTTATCGATTGTGGCTCAGAATAAAAGTTAGTGATCCATCCCCAAGAGACTGAGAAACTTAGACTCGGTGAGTTGAGAAATGCGTAGTTTTTCAGCTTTTTTCAACTTATCGCCAGGAGATTTGCCAACTAGGACATAATCGGTTTTGGAACTGGGTGAACTGGTCACGATGCCCCCTGCGTCCTGTATGAGCGTTTTGGCTTTTTCTCGGTTCATTTGACTCAATGTTCCGACAATAATAAATTTTTTATCGACAAAGAAGTTGGTCGCATTAGGGGAAACTTATACTAGGGGCGTATCAGTCTTTATTGGCGTTGCGAT
>JBEIFD010000034.1:0-12931 GCA_040382535.1 Merismopediaceae cyanobacterium | reverse complement strand
CGTGCCAAAAATTGCGGTATAAAGCGACATTAAAATACTATTCCAGTAGGCTCCATAACCACCACCACCGACCGTATTAAAATCGTAGTTTTTTAAGGTTAAACTAAAATCGTAAGGCCAAACTTTGACAAAAGATGCCAAAATAATCGTGAGAAAAACAACAACAGAAAATCCTGCAATAAGAGCGCAAACGATTACTATTGACCAGTCTAATTGGGGATTTGGTTTCGGTTGGAGAGGGACGGATTTTGCGCTAACCAGAGCCGTTTGTCGGCGTTGCACAATGCGATCAATCACGAAAGCTAAAATAGTAGGAACCAACAGAAAGACACTAATCGTTGCTCCCATTGAAAAATTTTGTTGACCGATCACTTGTTTATAAATTTCTATCGCCAACACATTAAAATCTCCTCCGACCACTTTTGGCACACCAAAATCAGTAAAAGCGAGAGTAAAGCAAACAAAAATAGCACTCATTAACCCGAATTTAATGCTGGGAATGGTGACAGTGAAAAATGTCCTGATAGGATGGGTTCGCAACACTTCAGCCGCTTCGTAAAGTCGTGCATCAGTTAAACTCAAAGCCGTTGTTAAAATCACCACTGCTTGGGGAAAACAATAGAGAAATTCTCCTAAAACAATGCCATTAAAACCATAAACTCCAATATCCCAACCTGGTAATAAACCAAAGAATCCTTTCGTCACTAAGCCATTATTACCAAATAAATAAATTAAACCAATCCCATTAGCGAGGGGTGGAATATACAAGGGCAAAATTCCTAAAATACGAAAAATAAACTTGCCTGGCATCGCAGTTCGGGTCAAGGCATAGGCATAGATAAAACCCAAAACTACTGATAAAATTGCAGTGGCGATCGCCATTTTAAAGGTATTTAATAGGGAAGTAACCAGGGAAGGAGTGCTGACATATTTAACATAATTCGCTAACCCAATCCACTGACCATCGCCATCTTGCAAACTACGAATAATCATAGAATACAAAGGAAAAACCACACCAACTAGCAAAAATAAGCTTCCCAACAACAATACACCCACCATGATCCAATCTTCACGGGTGTTGATGTGATTAATCTGTTTGGGAAAAAATTTACGAACGAGAGGAATATTAGACGGTGTTGAGGTCATGGTGAATTCTCAGCAGGAAAGACACGAATTAGATCGGGGGGAAGTTGAATACGAATTTTACTATTGAGGGATAAATCAAGATAACGAGATTCTTGGAGGGAAACTTCACAGGTTAGTGTTTCTTTGGCATCTCCATCGGGACGAATTAGCAATTGAAAAACAGAACCTAGAAATTCAATATTTTCTATTTCTGCTATTAACACATTCGCTAAATTCGTGCTGTCTTGAGATTGATGTAAAACGTGAATATCTTCGGGACGAATAGCGATTAAAATCTTATCATTGGAGCTATGTTGAACGGTTGAAGTTTGTAACGGTAAATTGCCACATTGTACGGTTGTGGAATTAATAACAACCCCAGACAAAAAATTCATAATGCCGATAAAGTTAGCCACAAACGGGGTATTTGGTTTTTGATAAACCACTTTCGGAGTGCCAACTTGAGCAATATATCCCTTATCCATGACCACAATGCGATCGCCCATGGCCAGAGCTTCTGCTTGATCGTGCGTCACCATAATGGCAGTAACGCCTAATTGTTTTTGTAATTGGGTAATTTCTGTGCGTAATTTAACCCGAACTTTAGCATCTAAGGCTGACAGGGGTTCATCTAACAATAAAAGTCCTGGCGACAAGGCCAAGGCTCTGGCTAAAGCAATTCGTTGTTGCTGTCCCCCCGACATTTGAGAGGGATATTTTCCGCCATAACCTTCCAAACCAACGGTATCTAATAATTCTTCTACCCTGTTAGCAATTTCCGACTGCGGACGTTTCGCATTTTGCAGACCATAACCAATATTTTGGGCCGCCGTTAGATTAGGAAATAAAGCATAAGATTGAAAAACAATCCCAAAATCTCGCTTGGAAGGTGGCAGTCGAGAAACATCTTTTTCTGCTTGAATAATGCGCCCACTGGTTTGTTGTTCTAAACCCGCAATAATTCGCAACAAGGTTGTTTTCCCACAACCACTGGGGCCAAGTAAGCAGACAAATTCCCCTGGATAAACGTCCAGATAAATATCCCGTAAAGCGACAAATTCCCCAAATTTTTTGTGGACATTTTCAATCTGTAAATAGGGCTGACCGCGATCGCCGACATCGCCTAAATCATTAGAAGAAAATGAATTAGCCTGTCCCACCGATGGGGATTTTTGATTTTTTTTAACAACGCGATCGCTGGAGGATTGAGTCATAAAATTTACCGTAAACAAAACCTGTAGGGACGCAAGTTAAACAAAAACCGTAGGGGCGCAAGGCTTGCGCCCAGAAAAATTCCCCGCACCCAGAAAAATTCCCGCACCCCAAAAAAACGACTTACTTTTTCGCCTCAGATTTCGAGTCGTAACGTTTAGTCCATTCAGCTAAAATGGATTCACGATTTTGAGCCGCCCAATTAAAATCATTTTTGGCTTCTAATTGCTTAATCGGATCAGCAGGATAGCCCTTGGGAATCGGCACATCCGTCTTAACTGCCGTAATGGGAAAACTTTCTGCATATAACTTAGAAACTTCAGGGGAAATAGCCCAATCTAAAAAGACCTTAGCCGCAGGTTTAATATTCGACTTTTTAACTAAAGCATTAGCTTCAATATCCCAACCCGAACCTTCTTTAGGGAAAACCGCTTCAATGGGTTCCCCAGCGTTCTTTTGTTTGACCGCTCGATAATCAAAGGAAATACCGATGGGATATTCCCCTGTTCCCGCAATCTTGCAAGGTTTAGAGCCTGAATGAACGTATTGGGCAATATTTTTATTGAGCGCGTCTAAATAACTCCAGCCCTCTTTTTCCCCTTTATTCTGCAATACCCCTGAAACCGACAGAAAACCCGTCCCAGAGGAAGCGGGATTCGACATGACAATCATGCCTTTATATTCTGGTTTTGTCAGATCCGCCCAGGACTGGGGAATCGGTAAATTCTTTTTCTTCATTTCTTCTGTATTGACACAGAACGCCGACATCCACACATCCATTCCCACCCAATGGGGAGGAGTGCGATCGTCCTTGAATTTGGGATTAACGGCATCAAGGCCCTTGGGGGCATAGGGTTCCAACATTCCTTTTTCATCGGCAACCAGCAAACTAGAGGCTGCCAAACCCCAAACCACATCGGCCTGAGGATTATCTTTTTCCGCTAACAATTTAGCTGTTACAACCCCTGTAGAATCTCGTACCTTATTAACCTTGATTTCAGGATGCGCTTTTTCAAAGAGGGGCAAGTATTTGGCTAACTGATCATCTTCTAAGGCTGTATAAACAGTAATGGTATTCGCGTCTCCTCCTGTTGCAGTAGAGGTTGTAGCTCCTGTTTCCCCTGTTTTAACTTCTGGGGGTTGCTGAGTAACACAAGCGACCATGCCAAAAGTTAATACCGAGGAAAGTAACGCATGATTTGTTAATCGTAGCCATCTATTTTGTTTAGCCATACTTATTAAAATTCATTTTTTATACCTACAAAATAGAATACTAGAACAATATTTTTAAGATTAAGTTAACAGAGAATTAAGTTTTAATAATTTTCGGTGCTTACTGTCTCCTACTGTCTCCTTGCGATCGCCGAATAAACCATAAAACCGACAAAAAAAAGGACGCATCGCGTGCGCCCAAAATCACAAAACTAACTATTAATTTATTTAACTATTTTTAGGTTCTACCAGATTTTCGAGACCATCAACTACTTTGGCAGAAATAATCTTGTCTTTATCCGTCAGTTTATCGAGAGTATCCTTACCTTCAACCAGATAGCCAAAAACCGAATAACGACCATCCATCAAATTAAAACCAGGGGGCGTTAACTCACCATCAAACTTAAAGAAAAAGAATTGGGAAGATCCACCATTGGGTTCCGTATCAGGACGCGCGAGGGCAACTGCTCCGTAGGAATTAAAAGGCAGAGCCAATTTGGGTAAATATAAACCCAGTTCCTCAAGCGTTTCACCATAAAAAGGTAAAGCCTCACCCTCAACTAAAATTTCTAGGGGAATTGCCCGATATTCTTTCGTTTTGGGATCTATAAAACCCTCTTCTGCCCCAACGGGATCACCTGTTTGCAACACAAAATTATCACCCGCCCCCGAAAAAGGTAGTCCATCATAAAAACCCCGTTGTACCAAATCAACGAAATTTCCCGCATTAACGGGCGCACTATAGCCATCGACAACGATCGCCAGAGGGCCCTGCGTGGTTTCTAATTTAACCTTGGCTCGTCCCTTCAATTGGGGAAGATTGGCATATTCTTCGGGAACTTCGTAGGGAAAGCCCTGAACCATTAATTCTTCCAATGCTCCAATATGACTAAGGGCAATCATCCGTAATTCCGAAACTTTATCCTTGTCCTTGGCTTCTACGGCTTCTTGGAGTTCTGTCACTTGATCCGTAATGGTTGCCAGTAAAGATTCCGCTTTGGCTTTGCGGTCATCGGGAATACTCGCGAGAATTTTGTCACTCTGGAGAGTCAAAATAAACTTTGCCGATTTAACATCTTTAGCAATAGGCGGCCAGCGTTTACCTCGGAGATAATTACTGATATCTTCGAGGGGATCTTGCAATTTACGGATGGTTTCATTTTCAATCGGCAGGGCATAACGGAGTAGGGCATTTGGATCGGTGATCGCATTCCCTGGGCTAAAGCACTGATTAATAGGGGTTTCGGGGTTTCAGCCTGACCTTCAGTTACCGAGAGCGAAAGAGACAGGAAACCACATAAAAACGCAATAAAGGTTATTTTCAAACATTTTTTAAAAATATTTGCCAAATTTTTTCTCATGGTCTGCATTTGATTTGTTTTCCATTTCTAGAATAAGAGGACATTTGTAAATTTTCCCATTTCTCAGCCCCCTTCCCTAGTACAATATGATTTTGAACATTTCAAGGGCGTAATCGGATCGCATGATTTCCAGTAACGATTTTCGGAGCGGTGTCACTATTGAACTTGATGGCTCGGTCTGGCGGGTTGTAGAATTCCTTCATGTTAAGCCAGGGAAGGGATCGGCCTTCGTTCGCACCAAGCTCAAGAATGCCCAGACAGGGAGCGTGATCGAAAAAACTTTTCGGGCGGGGGAAACAGTTCCCCAGGCAAGTTTAGAGAAGTTGACGATGCAATATACCTACAAAGACGGCGATCAGTACGTTTTTATGGATATGGAAACGTTTGACGAAGCTCGTCTAAATCCTGACCAATTGGGCGATCGCGTCAAATTTCTCAAGGAAGAGATGTCGGTGAATATTCTTTTTTGGAATGAGACGGTGTTAGATGTGGAACTGCCTAATACCATTGTTTTGGAAATCACGGACACCGATCCTGGTGTGAAGGGAGATACGGCAACGGGGGGAACCAAACCCGCGATCGTGGAAACAGGTGCCCAGGTCATGGTTCCTTTATTTGTCACCATCGGAGAACGAATCAAAATTGATACCAGGGATGGTTCCTATCTCGGTCGCGAACAAAGTTAGGCAACAGAAATCTTGGATTCTTTCTAGAGATTGTCCTTTAGTTGTAGGGGTGAGTGATTAGTGTCTATTAATTTTAATGAACTGCGTGACCTCTTAGGAGCGATCGCCCAGACAGATATTACAGAATTGTCTTTGAAAACAGACGCTTTTGAACTGTCAGTCCGTAAGAATGCGGGACAGGCTCCTGTGGTCGTCCCCGTAACCCCGATTCCAGAGGCGATCGCCGCTCCTACTGGATTAGCAGAATCCGTTAGCCCTCCTCCCCCTGTTCCCGTTGCCGAGCCTCCCAAAGAAACCTCTACTTCATCTGCGATCGACCAAAAATGGACAGCCGTAACTTCCCCAATGGTCGGCACGTTTTATCGCGCTCCTAGCCCCGATGAAGCTCCTTTTGTAGAGATCGGCGATGCCATCCGCAAGGGCCAACCTGTGTGTATTATTGAAGCAATGAAGTTGATGAATGAGATTGAAGCAGAAATTTCTGGACAAGTGATGGAAATTGCCGTTGCCAATGGAGAGCCTGTCGAATACGGTCAAACGTTACTTTGGGTCAAACCTGCTTAAAGGTGAAATTTTATGCGATTTCCTAAATATAAGTTGATAATTTTCTGAATCTTAAATCACTATTTAAATGCTTATTGATACCATAGTTATGATTCTTATTGAGTATTTTTGGGCAAATAATTGACTAAGAATCGTTGAGTTTCAGAAGGTGCGCCATTCATTAACCATTCAATCGTTTTTTCTTCATTTTTATCAGGATTAACCCAGACAATTTCTTTAATTTCATCAATATTTTGCGATGCTTGACTAAAAAGCTTACGAGCGGTTTTATCATCTAAGGAAATAACTGTTTTATCACTCGCTAAAGCTGCTTCTATCAAACAATAATCTTTAAAAATCTCTTTTTTAAGGTTGAAGATTGCTTCCTCGACTAAATGAGGATAACAACTTAGAATAATAGTCTCAATTTTATTTCTCCGAGAAGAATCAGGAGAGATAGATAGATATTTCCATTGTTTTTTAGCAATCATTTCTCTCCGCCATTTTATGGAAAACGAAGATGCGTGTTTATCCCATTCTGCTTTAATTTCATCTGTCATAAAGAGAACAAAACCTAAAGATTGAATTGCTAACAAACATTTTCGACATTGGGAAGAAGAATGATTGCTTGATGTATAGCCTGCAGTCTTCGCAACAGAGGCATCTATAACAAAGCGTTTAGAATCTTTTTTTACCATGATTGTCAAGAAATCTTATTTTTTAATTAACTGAGATTCAGCAGCTTCCACATAACGAAGATCCTCTTTGAAAGCGACATCGTTAAAATCAATGGGAAAATCACCATAGGCTCCTGCTTGATCGAGTTCAGCACTAGCAATTTTAGTCATACCATCGTCTCCACGACTAAACCAATGCAAGATAAGTTTAGCAGGATCAATTGCTTCTTCTGCTACTAACGTTTGAATACGAGTTAATAATAAATCGCTATGGGTTTCTACGACAACTTTAACGCCTCGATTTGCGGCATCAATTAAAGGTTGAGCAAGGTTAGCTTGGGCGCGGGGATGGAGATGTAATTCAGGTTCTTCTAAGTAAACTAATTGTCCAGGCTCGGCAACTAGTAAAGCAACTAAAACAGGTAAAACTTGGGAAACGCCACGACCGACATCAGCAATATTTACTAAAATATCTGAAATATTTTTAGATAGTCCAACTTGTAATTCAATACTTATATCATTAGGACGACTGGCAGTAACTTTTGATGTTAAACCTAAATTTTGAAGATATTTATTTAATTCTTCAATTCGTGAATCTTGATTAATTTGCCAGTGATGAATCATACTCGCAAAATAATTGTCGAAGGTTCCAGGAAACTTTTTAGCTATGCCACTGCTTACATAATTTCTTTCTGTTTTACCTCTTAAACCTGGTAAATGTATTATATTAAGAATAAGATTAGACAATATATTAATATCCCTTATATTTTCATAAACAAGACGTTCCGCTATTACAGGAAGTGCAAAACATGATGCTCCTTCTGAAGTTAATAAGGTATCGGTATGCTGTTTAGGAGGCGTATTGTCTGATGACAATTGCATTGTACACGTCAAAGATAAAAAACCCTTACATTTCTCAATAACAACTTTAATTTCTTCTGATGAGGATGGAGGATTAAAGCCATGTGTTTCCCATTTTTGAAAGTTTTGAATCTGATCAAAAATGTATGCTTTTTCTATTAAGTCGCGGTTGTAAGCTATTTCCTTGATATATTCATTGATTTTATAAAAGCAACTAGTTTGAAGCACATTTAATCCAAATTCATTCTTTCCGAAGAAATTTTTAAACCCCAAAATATCAAGAGGGTTAGCAAAATTTATTTGCAATGTGAATCCATTACTTGGAAAATTAACATTGTTATATCTGTTTTCCAAAGATATTAGTTGATCTGATGAACTAAATTTAACATGGTTTCCATCCAGTAATAATGAACCTGGATCATAAGGAGCTTCTAAAGTTTGCTTCATTAACAATAAAGGCTGCATAATACTCGATTTTCCCGAACTATTTGCCCCTGCTAAAATTGTTAAAGGACGAATTTCAATGCGACTTTTTTCGTATAAAGACTTAAAACCCTGTACTGCAATTTCAGTGATTCCCTGATCTACTTGATCTATCGGTAAAGTTTCTTGACTATTCATAATGAACCAACTCCAACGAAAAATATAATTAAAATAAAAGTGCGATCACCGCTTCTCTCTCTTAGACTAGCGAAAAAATTAACAATCCAACGTATTTTCTGTTTCCCAAGCTGTAATGCGATCGCAGAAATTTTGCCATTCCTGATATTTTAACTTGACATAGGAAGCCACAAATTTTTCACCCAAAGCCTGAGAAATTAGTGAATTAGCCTCTAAACAACGCAGAGCATCCAGTAAATTAGCAGGTAGTTTTTTGGTAGTGCCTTCGGGTAACGGATCGGTATAGGTATTGTTGGAAAAGGGTTTACCTGGATCGCGTTTTTGCTCAATGCCATCCAGACCAGTCGCAATCAACGCCGCAGGTAAAAGGTAGGGATTGGCTGAACCATCGGCTAGGCGAAACTCAAATCTTCCTGCTTCGGGAATACGGATCGTATGGGTGCGGTTGTTACCACTATAACTAATAGAATTGGGCGACCAGGTTGCGCCAGAGGCGGTGACGGGGGCATTAATCCGTTTGTAGGAATTGACGGTGGGATTGGTAAAGGCACAAATTGCGTCGGTAGAGTGCAATACTCCGCCGATAAATTGGTAAGCCAAACCCGAAAGCCCTAATTCTCCCTGGGCATCCTCAAAAAGATTGCTATTTCCTGCTAAATCCCAGATAGAAAGATGAGTATGGCAACCATTTCCAGTGAGATGAGAAAAGGGTTTGGGCATAAAAGTTGCTCGCATTCCGTGTTTTTCTGCGATCGCCTTGACCATATATTTAAAAAAAGCATGACGATCTGCTGTAACCAGAGCATCGGCATACAGCCAGTTCATTTCAAACTGCCCATTGGCATCTTCGTGATCATTTTGGTAGGCTCCCCAACCCAAGGCCAACATTGCATCACAGATTTCTGCAATAATATCAAACCGTCGCATCAAGGATTGTTGGTCATAGCAGGGTTTACTTTGGCGATCGCGTTTATCCGACAGTTGTTCACCGTCGGCGGATAAAAGAAAAAATTCGCACTCTACCCCCATTTTAAGTCGATATCCTTTGGCTTCTGCTTGATTTATGACTTTTTTAAGAACCAGTCGGGGCGTTTGTAAAATCGGCTCTCCTGTCGTTGTGTACAGATCCGCCGCCAACCAGGCCACATCAGGTTGCCAGGGTAATTGAATCAGGCTAGATTGATCAGGAATCGCCAAAATATCAGGATCAGCAGGAGTCATATCCAACCAAGCCGCAAATCCTGCAAAGCCCGCCCCATTAGTCGCCATTGCATCGATTGCCTGGGCAGGAACCAATTTTGATCGCTGGACTCCGAAAAGATCGGTAAAACTAATCAGGAAATAACGAATACTTTTTTGGCGGGCAATTTCAGAAAGAAGAGTCATAGAAATTTAAAGTAGATTTTTTAGTTGGACAGAGAAAATCTAAGTATCCAGTAATTTATGAACGGCTTGACGAATAAAGGCTTGATCCACTGGATTTTGATAGGGATTTCCTGCTCGATGTCCCCAAATGGAAGGAATCGGTAAAAATTCAGCATTCGGAATCAAATTAGCCTCGGTTTGACAATCTTCGGGGGTGAAATACAAATCCGTTATTGAGGGCATTATGAGGGTTTTGGCTCGAATTGACTTCAACGCGAGGGAATAATCCCCTTGATAGGTAGCATTATCGCCCACATCACAACGTAACCAGGTATCAATCATTGCCAATAAGTTATGGGGATCGCGTTGACGATAGCCCGCCTCCCAGCCCCGTTGCAAATAATCTTCCAAAGATTCATAACCCAATTGATAATAAATTCCTTCTCGATAAAAGGCTTGGGATGCGGCCCAACTGGCATAAATCCGAGCAAAAGTCCGAAAACCCCGTTCTGGAATGCCTTCAAAATGAGTCCCCGTCCAAGCGGGGTCGGCAGTTAAGGCTAATCTCAGGCTTTCTAAAAAAATACGATTGTGGTCAGTCGTTCGCGCCGTTCCACAGAGAGCGACTATTCTTTTCACCTTGGCGGGAAATAAAGATCCCCAATGATAGGCTTGTTGCGCTCCCATCGACCAGCCGTAAACCATTGCCAGTTTTTCGATCCCGAAAACTTCTCGGAGTAATTTTTCCTGAGCGAAAACATTATCCCAATGACTAAACCAAAAACCCTGTTCCGCTAAACCGCAATTCTGACAATTACTCGGTGAACTGGATAGTCCATTGCCAAACATATTGGCAATAATAATAAACCACCGCGTTGGATCAAGAATGCGATCGGGACGAATCAGCCACTCAATATCTAGGTGAGTTGCTCCGTAGGAAGTGGGATACAGAATGACATTACTGCGATCGCGGTTTAATTGACCATAGGTTTGATAGACCAATTGAGCTTGGGGCAGAACGGCTCCGCATTGAAGAGCAAAGTTTTCAATCGTAAAAGTGCCAGCATTGGTTATCATTGGACAGTCTCAACGGATTGATCAAAACTCGCGATAATATTGCGATTTACCTTTAGATAACCCGATTCAACTCGTTCTAATTGGGGTAATAATTTAGTATGGGCCTTTGCCAGAGAATGAAAGGGAATCGAAGCATAGAGATGATGTTCGGCATGGTAGGGCATATTCCACATTAAAAACCGAATCGGCCAGAGGGTTAGAGTCGTGCGGGTATTGGTTAAAGGATTTTCATCATAAGTACAGCCCGTATGTTCCGCCAAAAGAATCATCCGCAAAATCGGTTGTCCGATCGCCAAAGGTAATAACCAATACATTAAAAACCAAGGTTGTTTAAAAAAGACTGAAACGGCGATCGCCACTAAATAAAGCAGCAATTGCAATCGAGTTGAACGAATCACTTCCTGTCGTGCTGTTTCCGAGATGTAGGGACAATTCTCTAATTTTCCTAACGCAATGCGAACATGACCTAATATTTTTCCTCGCCACCAGGGAATCGCACTAATTTCTAATAGGTATTCGGGTAAATTTTGGGGTTTTGGGTCTTCGAGTTCAGGATCTTTATCGGGAATTTGGGTATAACGATGATGCCATTTGTGATAACGCCGATAAAAGGTGCTGTTATAAAACGACAACAATCCAGCAAACCAAGCAACGCCGTCATTCAGGCGGTTATTTTCAAACGCCGTGCGATGACAACATTCGTGCAAAGTCGCAAACATGGTCGCCAAGCTAAAGCCATACACCACTACCGCAGGGAAGGCGATAAACCAATGGCTATTTCCCGATAAATAACCACTCGCCAGTATGACACCTAAATGTCCTGAAAACTGAAGAATTCCTTTCAAATTAGAACGTTCATTCAGAATTTTTAGATCTTCTGGGGAAAGAAGCGAATTTTGCTTCGTTTTATGATCATTCTCTGGTGGCGATAAAACAGGTTCGGCGATCGACATTACGAATTAAGGGGGATGAATGGGAAATAATTCCAGTTTATAACTTTGGGCGGGTTAGAAGGTTGTCATTAGGAACACGAAATTAACAGAAAATCTAGATCCTGTTTGACGTCCAATCGAAAATAAAATCATCTAAAAAATAATTAAAATGCTTAACTTTCTCGGTCAATCCAGAAAAGTTATTCGCGATCGCAAGGCATTCATAATTGTTAAATAATTGATGGATAATAAATTATTTACTTTAACCTCAGAATATTGACAAATAATAAATCAATAGCTAGAATTATATATGAATTTAGGTGTTTAAAAAATAGAATTAAAATCATGAATTTAGATCAAGAAATTGTTACCGTAAGACCAGAAATAACGACAGATACGATTCAGAAACTCCCTAATTATATCGGCATTTCCGAACTAACTACTGGTGCTAAAGGGATCTCAATGAATATCGTTGTCATTCCCCCAGGAGCTAAGGCAGAACCTCATTTTCATGAAAATTTTGAAACCGCTATTTATCTATTAAAAGGCAAAGTAGAAACGCTATACGGTGAAAATTTATCCAAGTCAGTGATCAATGAAGAAGGCGATTTTATCTTTATTCCTGAAGGTGTTCCCCATCAACCCCGAAACCTCAGTGATAGCGAACCTGCGATCGCGATCGTCTCTCGCAATGACCCCAATGAACAGGAAAGTGTCCAGCTTTATTTCCCCACTGAAAATGTGTCTGTTTAATGCTTGGCAGACTTACCGCTAATTTTTTAATGTACGAAGGGTGAGAAAAATAAATAATAAACAAACGGCCCAAACATCACACCAATGCCGATGAAAATAAAGTCTCTTAGATATTCCTCGTTGGCAGTTAATCCCAACAAAATACAGATGATTCCCAATGTATATAAATAAATATCGCCAGCATCCATGAGCAGTATCCTCGTTTTGTTATATTGCGATCGCAATTAAGCCATGAATCAAAATTTAGCATATATCCACAATTCGATTTCATCCCCTGATTCAGCAACGCCCTTTCTACCCTGTCCTCCAAGGAAGACAACCTCTGGGCGACTAAATTCAATCATACTTGATAAAGTCATTCATATTTTTCAATACCTTTGCCAATTTAGTCCAGAGAGTAGAGAAGACTTTAACGGTAAACTTTCTTTCAAGCGAGGCTTGGCAAAAGTAGTAATCCTAAAAAATTCCGTTAAGGTTTTCCGAAAGGTTTTTTTTAATGTATCCTT
>JBEIFD010000033.1:0-12985 GCA_040382535.1 Merismopediaceae cyanobacterium | reverse complement strand
GATATCCTTTAAATCAATGTCTCCCTTGTCAATGGATTCCTTAAAAGTCTCTCCCAAGGAAACACTAACGTCCGACATGGGAACACTAAATTGATCGACCGCTTTCATTTTGCAATTTGCTCCTCCCTTCTGTATCATGCCGTTGATGGTTTCTGCAAAGGCAGATTGAGGGGCGAGACCAAAACTGACGGAAGCTAATACAAAGGCCGTGATCGTTCCTGGGATTAAATTTTTCATGATGTCCTATCCTTTTGTTGAAGATTGGGTTTAGAGTCAAAGTCTTGAATACACTGCAAACCCCATAACCAATACTCTATAGGGTTTATTGGTTGCAAGCTATCCAATTTGCGACGACTTTAGAGAATAAGTTGTCGTTTTTTGGACAAAAGGCAGTGTAAGATTATGTATTGGTTTTTGGGTTGGCTTCCTTTTTCCCTCGCTCCTGTTTTTAAATGAATCCTAAATTGTTGTTCCCCCTAGATAGAACTCCTCTGCTTGAAAGTGATAATTACGAAGAGGCAGAGGCGATGTTGGCAAAATTAATTGGCCCTTGTAAAAGTCAATTTTTAGAACCGAATTCTCCCTTTTTCACTCGTTATTATCATGCCAATTTTCATCAATCAGCAATAATCTATTTACAATGGCAAGGAGCGCAGAAATTAATCCGTTTTCAACCAGATGATTTATACGTTTTTTATCTTCCTCTAGAAGGAATTATTGAGGAAAGAATTAACCAGTCTGAACCAATATTGTCTTCCATTAAAACAGCTCATTTATTTAGTCCACAACAAGATTTAACGGGTCAGATTAGTTCGAGAGGTCAGGGTATCTCTGTCTGTATTCCCTATCAAAGATTACATCAAGAATTAATTAATTTATCAGGGAAATCGATTAATTCATTCATTACTTTTCAGCCCGAAGTGGATCTAACGACTGCCTTGGGTCACAGCCTTAAGGAACTTATTCTATTTGCCTGGCAATCAACGGCTTGTAACTCTCTATTTTTACCGCAATTAGAACAAACTTTATTGACAGGATTACTGCAATATCATTCCCATAATTATTCTGCTTTTCTTCAAAAAAATGAAGGCATGGTTAGCGATCGCACGGTAAGACTGGCTCAGGAATTCATGATGGCAAATTTACAAAAATCGATTAGTTTAGGAGATATTGCTTCGGCGATCGGGGTAAGTGGCCGTTCTTTACAACGCTCTTTTGCAAAATATTACGACTGTTCACCAATCCAATTTCTGAAACAAGCGCGATTAGAGGCCTTACATCAAGAATTAAAACAGGTAATGCCACCGTTAGGAATTACGGATTTGATCATCAAATATCAGTTTGGACATTTGGGAAGATGTAGTCAGAGTTATCAAAAACGTTTCGGCGAATTACCCTCAGAAACCGTTCAGCGATCGCAAAATATCCATAGCCATAGAGAAGAATTCCTGAAAGAGGATATGTTGCTTAAGCTTTAATTCAGCTTGGGATTAATAGAGGTAAATGCCTGAGCCAACGCTTTTTCCAATGACTAGTTGGCTCTAGTTCACTCTTTTCCTGTTCAGCTTTTCTCCGTTCCAAGATAGTTTCGGCAGAATTGTGTAAATCGGGATCTCGATAGGCGATCGCGGCACGAGTTTGTAAATGTTCTTGTTCTTGGTCAGAAATCGGCGGTAAATCTTGGCCCGTAAAATTGGCCACTGTTCCAGGTGATCGCCGTCCTACCTGAACACCTGCCCCAAATTTTAATCCCGCTAACCTCAAGGCAGTTCTTACGGAGGCCGCGCAGGAATAGGTCGCCAATCTTCCCTCTGGTGCTAGGGTTTGAGCTAATAATGTCAAAAATTCTACAGTCCAGAGTTGGGGACATTTCGGCGGCGAAAAAGGGTCAAGAAAAATAGCGTCTGATTTAAATCCCGATGTTAGGACTTGTTGCAGGGTTAAACGGGCATCTCCGCTCAATAATTCTGCTGTTAAAAGAGGACTTTCGACCCGACCTTCTTTCGCCAACTTTTCCAACAATAGGGGAATGGGAGCGGCCCATTGGTCTAATAGATGGTAGGCGATCGCCTGGCGGGGAACGTTTAAATCTAGTTCTAGGGCGATCAGTGTGACTTTACAGCGAGGATTGACCGACCAAATAGTTTCTAAGGCACTGGCACTGTTGTAACCCAATCCATAACAAATATCGAGTAAACACAAATGGTCGGTCTGAGACGCTTTTTGGGCTAATTGGCAAGCTAGAACAAACTTGCCTTCCGACTCCTGTTTTGCGCCCGATTGGGAATGAAATTTTTCCTGAAATTCCGCCGAAAAAAAGGTAAAAGAACCGTCTTCCGTTACCTGCGGGATCAAAGAATTATCGGATGGGATCAAATCCACCATAAACTCCCAGGGCAATTAGGGATTATTGCTTTCACGGGTCTGCTCTAATTCTGCTTTCAGGGCAATAATTTGTTCGGTCAGATCTTGAATTTCCGATTGGGCGTTAGTATAGGTGATATTTCCGCCCTCAGTTGTCCTCGTACTACCACCATTGGTCGTGGAAGTCGATGGTTTGTATTTGGCTAACCAGGAATCTATTAAGCGGCGGGCTTCCTCTTCTGTCACCAAACCTTTTTCCGACCATTGTTGGGCTTGCCGATGAAGGGTGCTTTGCAATTCAGATAATGTTTCAGTTCGTTTTTGAGGATCTTGGATAGTTTCTATTAAGGTCGCAGTTGCGCCGACGGTGACGTGTAAACCTTGCTGGAGTGTTTGAAAAAGAGCGGTTTTGTCCATGATTGTTAAAAAGAAGAGTTAAGTAAACGACAGAATAATCGAAATATTTTTGACCATGTTTCGCATCCAGACTATCTATGCTCTAGATTCTAATAAAATATTCTGAGAATATCTAGTGAGAAAAATTATTAATGAAAAAATTAGTAGTGGCGACAGGAAATCCTGGAAAATTAGCAGAAATTCAAGCTTATTTACTCGGATTGGACTGTGAATTAGCATTAAAACCGTCAGAATTAGACATTGAGGAAACGGGAACTACTTTTATCGCTAATGCTTGTTTAAAGGCTTCCCAGGTCGCTAAGGCTCTCGGACAATGGGCGATCGCGGATGATTCGGGATTAGCGGTTGACGCATTAGACGGCGCACCAGGCTTGTATTCAGCCCGTTATGGTAAGACTGACCAAGAACGGATTGATCGCTTGTTGCGGGCCTTAGGAACCCAATCCAATCGACAGGCACAATTTATTTGCGCGATCGCGATCGCTCGTCCCGATGGTTCTATTGCGATTCAGAGTGAAGGAATTTGTCCAGGAGAAATTTTAATCGCGGGTAGAGGAACAGGAGGATTCGGCTATGATCCTATATTTTATGTGCCTGAATGCCAGAAAACCTTTGCTGAAATGTCAGCCGAGCAAAAGCATGAAGTTAGTCATCGGGGGCGAGCCTTTGCGACCCTACTCCCCCAATGGCCAACCTTAAACTAAGGCAATTCAAACCTAATCCTATCTTCCCAGAATTGGGGGATTTAGGGGGCTTGACGTAAGATTCGATCCGCAAACCCAAACGGGTTAGATCGCTAGTTTATCCTTCTCACTCGTCCGAATCCGAATAACGGAATCAACGGGACTAATGAAGATTTTACCGTCACCAATTTCACCAGTACGGGCAGCAGAAATAATCTTCTCCACTACCATATCGACTTGATCATCCTCGACAACGATTTCTATCTTGAGTTTTTGGAGAAACTCGACGGTGTACTCAGAGCCGCGATAACGTTCGGTTTGACCTTTTTGACGACCGAAACCCCGTACTTCTAACACCGTCATCCCAACAATGCCAGCATTGACAAGGGCAATTTTTACATCATCTAATTTAAAAGGACGGATGATGGCTTCTATCTTTTTCAAACTTGTTACTCCTGGTTAAAAATGTCTCTTTGTCTTTATTTATAAAGCGGACTTGTCATTTTCTATCACTTCCAGCCTAGTTTTTTTTGTAAAAATGAGTACATTTCGTCACAAATCAGTCTTTGACCTTGGGGATTTATGGCGTAAATTCTCCATTAAGAAACAAATGGGAGAGAATCTCAATGATTTTTGATTTTTAGATCTATTTCTGGAATTAGGATAAATATTAACGGCTCTTTTGAAGATTGGGATAATAGATTTATTTTATATCGTTCAAGGGCGAACGCAATTCGCCCCTACAAAGATTTTTTGGGCTATACTGACTTATTTTATGGGTCGCCTGGGATTCGAACCCAAGACCATTCGGTTAAAAGCCGAGTGCTCTACCGCTGAGCTAGCGACCCGTTGTGTATTTGTCACACGATTTACTAATGTAGCAGAAGAGATTGGTAAATGCAATCTTTTTTATAAAAAATTGGCTCGGATCGTGACAGAAGTTTCAATGGTCTGTTGGGGATCAAGATGAATTAGACTTTCGCCTGTGTTCAAAGCGTTACGGGGAGCCGTCCAGGGTTCCAAACAAATATAATCTTTATCCTGGAGCGTCCAAAAAACTAAAGTGCCATAGAGGTCGGAATAGTCTAGATTGAGAGCGAGATGTCTTTGGCGATCGCTAAAACTGGCGGACTGACGATTAATTTGTTTAAAAACCGCATCAATTTCGGGTTGGCTCAGATCAAAGGTTCCATTGAAGGGCTTTATATCTAGGGTTGTGTGGTCTTGCAGAATATTGGCGGGAATGTCGAAACTCAATTGAGATTTATCTTTTACCCAAAAATAGGGATGTAAACCCGTCGAAAAGGGCATTTTTTCGTCAGAAAGATTGGTATAACGTTGTGTAATGCTGAGATGATTGCCCTGGAGTTGGTAAACAAAATCCACTTCAAAATCGAAGGGATAGACTTTCTTTGTGGCGGAGGTGCTGGTGAGTCGTAGGGTTAAACTCGCGCCTGAGTCTGTGTTTTGATCAATCACTTGCCAGGGCATTTCTCTCGCAAATCCGTGTTGTTGCAAGGTATAGCTTTTTTCGTTGTGCGTGTATTGATTATTGGGTAAATTTCCACAAATCGGGAACAAAATGGGGATTCCGCCCCGCACACTCAAGGCTGGATCTTGAAAACGTTCCTGATCTAAATACAAAATTTCTTGACCTTGAATCGCCCAACGGGTAACGATGCCGCCGCGCTCTGGCACAATTTCTAGACGGGCTAAACTTGTTTGATCCGAAAGGATATAGGTACGGTATTGTTCTTGTTTAACAGCGATCGCGAACATAATGAATTTCCAGATTTTTAAATAAATAGTTGATTTAAGAGAAAAGCCAACATCGCACTCCCTACGGGAACGGTTAGATTATCAATGCCAAACTTTGAAAAAGATTCTAACGCAGTTGCAACCAAGGCGACGGCGATCGCAATCAGACCGATCTGCCAATGGAAACCCTGGACTGACCCTAGAATTAAGAGAATTACCAAAAAGCTTACCACCGTCATGGTCAGAGAGCCTTCCCAACTTTTCCGTATTCCTGCGATTTGGTAGGGATGCTTACCAAAATTTTGTCCCACCAACGCCGCTAAACCATCTCCCCAAGCCATCACTAAAATTCCGATGACCGCATATTCAGGATGCTGGATGGGCCAAAAGATAGCGACCAAAATTCCAATACTCAGCGCATAGAAAAAAGTTCCCAAACTCCGTCTGCCCACACTATTAATACTCGGTAAAATCGGTAAAAAGTAAGAAATTAACGCAATAATACTCGCGATCGCTGCCGCAGCAATACCAACCCAAGCGGGGATTTCTAACCACCAGGCGAAGAGTAGGACATGACCACTGCCAATATGGACAATTTTGCGAGTCAGTTCTCCGTGAGTATCCGTTAACCGATTAAGAGCTTCGGCAATGAGAAGAATCAATCCTAAATAAAGCGCGACTAAGCCAACGGAAGATAAAAGAGTGGGAGAGACTTCTAAGATCATGGTGATTTTGGGATTTTAGGCAACTGATTAACACTCTATCGGCAATGGGAGCGGTTGTTGTAGGATAGGCTGTTAATGGGTCTTTGTTGATGAATTTTCTATGTCCTCTCTCGATCGCGCCAAACTTGAATCTTTACTTGATCCCCAGACGGAAATCTGGGATTGGGAACAATTAAATCCTGATGTACAATCCCCCATTACTAGAGCGATTCGCAACGATAAACCCAGTTATTGGCTCGCACCGTCAACGGTTGAGGATTTGTCCCAGATTGTTAGCTATGCCGCCGAAATGAAGTCTCCCATGCTCCTCTGTGGCAATGGTAGCAAGCTCGGTTGGGGAGGATTGGTCAAGCAAGCTGATTTTGTCTTAAGTACCCAAAAATTAAACCGTATTCTCGACCACGCGATCGCCGATTTAACCGTCACCGTCGAAGCAGGAGTTAAACTCAGCGATTTACAAGCTTTTTTGGAACCCCACCGTCAATTTTTACCCATTGATCCCAGCTATCCCGAACAGGCAACCATTGGGGGAATTGTAGCGACCGCAGATAGTGGCAGTTGGCGGCAACGATACGGCGGCATTCGGGATTTAGTTTTAGGTTGTTCTATCGTGCGTTGGGACGGAAAAATTGCCAAAGCGGGCGGAAAAGTCGTAAAAAACGTGGCGGGCTATGACTTAATGAAACTCTTTACGGGTTCCTACGGCACATTAGGGGTGCTGACCCAGGTAACGTTTCGGCTTTATCCGTTGCCTGAATCGTCCAAAACTTTATTACTAACAGGAGATGCCCAAGCCTTGTCCCAAGCCTGTCAAGACCTACTCAAATCAGGTTTGGCTCCGACTTCTGCCGATGTTTTGTCGATTAATTTAATGCGATCGCTGGAATTAGGGAATAATTTAGGTTTATTGGTACGGTTTCAAAATATTGCGGAAAGTGTGACGGAACAAGTAAATCAATTACAAGCCTTGAGTCAAAATTTGGGATTAGCGATCGCTGAATTTACCGCAGAATCCGAAGAAACTCTATGGAAACAATTAAAAAATCAGATGATGCCCAATTTCAATCCCGACCTGGTTACTTGTAAAATAGGCGTTATGTCCAATCAAGTGATTAATTTTCTCCTAAAATCTCCAGGGCTGGCCCAAATTCACCTCGCCAGTGGTTTAGGTCGATTAGTTTTAACAACGGATTCAGAGATTGAACAATTGGCTCAAGTAAGATTACTCTGTGAAAGCGATCGGGGATTTTTAACAATTTTAGAAGCCCCAAAAAATATTAAAGAAAAACATGAACCCTGGGGCTATCAAGGCAATGCATTAGACTTAATGAAAAGTTTAAAAACAAAATTTGATCCCTATAATCTTTTTAATTCTGGTCTTTTTATTGGAGAAATTTAATTGTTTATGACAGCCACAATTATTAGCCATATTGAAATTACAGCAGGAATATGTGGGGGAAAACCTCGCATTGCAGGTCATCGCATTAGAGTAGAAGATATTGTTATTTGGCATGAGCGATTGGGACTATCCCCTGATGAAATTGTTTCGCAGTATCCAAGTCTTTCTTTAGCTGATGTATATGCGGCCTTGTCCTATTATCATGATAATTTTGCTGAGATTAGAAAACAAATGGAAGATGATGAAAATTTCGCTAAAGAAATGCAAGCTAAAACGCCTTCGTTAGTGCAACAAAAATTAAACACATTAAATGGTATAAATGATTAAATTTCATTTAGACGAAAATGCCAATTCGGCCATTGGACAAGGCTTAAAACGACGGGGAATAGATGTGACAACAACACTAGAGGCTGGACTAATTTCGGCTAGTGATGAACAACAATTATCTTTTGCTTATTCTCAACAGCGAGTAATTTTTACTCAAGATAGGGATTTTTTAGAACTTCATTATTCTGGTTTGAATCACTCAGGAATTGTCTATTGTATTAAAGGAAGCCGTTCTACTGGTGAAATTTTACGAGGACTTATTTTAATATGGGAAGTATTAACACCAGAGGAAATGAGGGGTAACATTGAGTATCTTTAAACCGATAAAAATTTCGTCTGTAAATAAATTAGTGATCGCGTTTCTCCTCCTTACATCAAAAAAAGAATCGATTAACTTTTATTATTACTTTTAATTTATTATGCAAACAACAGATATCTCCAACTCTAGTTTTAACTTCCAAGAACAATTAAACCAAGAAATTAAAGGCTTCGATAGTAAACATCCCCCTGAACAAAAATTAATAGATAGTTGTGTTCATTGTGGTTTTTGTCTGGCAACTTGTCCTAGTTATCGAGTTATTGGTAAAGAAATGGATTCTCCGAGGGGACGCATTTATTTGATGAATGCTATCAACAAAGGAGAAGCAACTTTAGATGAAACCACGACCCAACATTTTGATAGTTGTTTGGGTTGTTTAGCCTGTGTAAGTACCTGTCCGTCGGGAGTCCAATATGATCAATTGATCGCCGCAACTCGTCCCCAGGTGGAGCGTAATCAACCCCGCAATATTTTCGATAAACTCATCAGAACTCTCATTTTTAATCTATTTCCCTATCCCCAAAGATTACAAATTTTTCTCCCTCTCTTTTGGCTTTATCAAAATTTAGGACTACAAAAATTAGTGCGAGCAACGGGTTTATTGAAAAGATTCTTTCCTCGTTTAGCGGCAATGGAATCCATTTTACCTAAAATTACCCGTCAATCTTTTGGGCAAAATTATCCGACGGAAATTCCTGCTCAAACGGAAAAACGCTATCGAGTCGGGGTGATTCTCGGTTGTGTTCAACGGCTCTTTTTCTCTCCTGTCAATGAAGCCACTGTTCGAGTCCTGACTGCCAACGGTTGCGAAGTCGTTATTCCTAAATCCCAAGGTTGTTGTGCCGCCTTACCCGCCCATCAAGGTCAAGAAGCCCAGGCTCAGGTTCTTGCTCGACAAATGATTGATAGTTTTGCTGAGACAGAGGTTGATTTTATTATTATTAATGCGGCGGGGTGTGGGCATACTTTGAAGGAATATCATCATATTTTGGCGGATGATCCCGTTTATGCTGAAAAAGCGAAGACATTTGTTTCCAAAGTTCGAGATATTCAGGAATTTTTAATGGAAGTTGGATTGACTGCACCTCTATCTGCGATCGTGGATGAAAACCTCACTATTGTCTATCAGGATGCTTGCCATCTATTGCATGGTCAAAAAATTAGTTTACAACCCCGTCAATTATTAGCAAAAATTCCTAATATCACTTTAAAGGAACCCGTTGATGCGGCTCTTTGTTGTGGGAGTGCAGGGGTTTATAATATGTTGCAACCTCAGATTGCGGAGGAGTTGGGACAACAAAAAGTCACCAATTTATTAAACACGGGAGCCACTTTAATCGCGTCTTCTAATCCAGGGTGTTCTTTACAAATTCAAAAGCATTTAAGCCAACAAAATAAGTCTATTCCCCTATTTCATCCCATTCAATTATTAGATTTTGCCATGCGGGGCATTAAAGTGATGTAATAGATTTTTTAAATTATGAAGATCAAGAAATTATTATTGAGAAGGATATTGAACATTAGTTAGTGCGTTCATTGCTCTCTGTAAACTAGGAGAATTAACTTGTGCATTTGTAACCTGCCAATCTTGTTGAATAAAATGAGTTAGTACTCCATTATAATCTTTCCCAATTTTAGCCGTACTTTTAAAGGAAGGGATAATTGCCTCTTTTAAATAACGTTTTCTAGATCTTTTAGTTAAACTAATTAAACATTGTTTAGGATCAGGGATTTTATCTACATCTGTCGGAAATAATTTGACTGAAATTCCTAAAAAATCAGCAAATCCTTCCCGATCAGCCAATAGCCAAGCTTCTACCTCTCTAACTGCAATTCGGAATAAAAGATTGGGATGTTTGGGTTGGGTTAACCATTCTGAAATAATTGCTAATGGACATTGAGCGTTATCTAAATCTGTTAAAACCAAATAAGGCGTTCCTTTCGCCGCTTGATTTAGTCCAGAAATAATATTTTTAAGATAACCGAATCCTTCTTTCTTTAAGCACTGTCCTATTACAAAATTGCGTTGAGACTGTAGAATCATTTGTCTTAAAACGGCTTCGCTGAGATCATCTTCAACTGCTAAATTGAGAGGAATATCGTTCATTAAAATAATGTTAATTGATCGATTTTGGGAGGATTAGTGTGTGGCAATGCCGCATCGGCAACGCTCAGACCTACTTCTAGAAGCTGTTTAATATCATTTATATTAGACGCAGTTGCGACTTTTGTTCCCTCTAATGTAGGAGTCATTAACAAGACTTCTTCTCCCCCTATTTCTTTGCTTGATAGTAAATCATAGCTATGAGTTGTAAGAATTACTTGTCGTTTTCTTTTTTGAATACGATGAATCAAAGCAGGCAGTTTTTTAACAATTGCTGAATTTAAAGATAGTTCAGGCTCTTCAAGAAGTAATAAGGAATCGCTTTCTAAAAGTGACCATAATAAGCCAATTAATCTTAGTGTTCCATCGGAGAATTGATCTTCTCTTTGTTTACCTGCATTAGGTCGCCAATGTTCATAAACAGCTTCAAGATGAGGAATCCCCATTTCATCTTTAGTATCTATTAAATTTTTGAGTTGAGGAACAGCAAGTTGTAGAGCTTCGTTTATTTTTTTAAGACGACTTCTTCTCGTTTTTTCTGGAGTTTTAGTTACTCTTTCTAAAAAAGTTTTTCCAAAGGGATCTTCAGAAAAGCCAGGTACACTAAAAGCTTCAGGATGACGAACTAATTGAGGAATAAGATGTAGGTATAAAATAGATTCACAAAATTTAACAATATCTCTAAATTCTGAATTAGAATTAACCTGCTCTAAGTAAGTTTGAGTTAATCTCAACTCATCTTTTTTATCATCTTCATTAGGCCTATCAACTAATAATTCATCATTCTTCCAAACTTTTTCATAAGCTAGAATAGGATAACGATAGCCTCTAGTTTGTTGGGTTAGACCAATTTCATATTTCCAAGTGGGATTTTGATCAGAAGAATCGGCTAAGGAAACTGAAATTTCTATCTTAGGGTTTTGCCGTGCCGAAAGACATCGAATTTTTGAGACTCCTCCTCGATCACCGACTGCTTTCTGTAGTCCTCCACCGGATATCGCTAAATCTCTTAAAAATCTTAAAGAATCCAAAAAGTTAGATTTACCGCAAGCATTAGGCCCAACAATAAAGACTCGCTCTTGTAAATCGACATTAACAGAAAGAAAGTTACGCCAGTTTTTTAAATTGATATGAGAAAAAATCATTTAATTGTCTAGTTACCTACTGTCCATTGCTGGGATTTTAAAAAAATTAATTAAGATTAATTCAAGAGATCAACAAGAAAGTTAGGGAGATTTTGGAAAAGTCGGTAGAAATAAGACTTGAAATATTCATTTCTCTTTTTGACTTTTACCAAGCTCCCTTGATGCAATCTTGAAATGGTTTCTGATAATCACGAATTAGCGATCACAGATTTTGTATAAAATTTGGCTTTCTACGCGATCGCGGCCTTCACTTGGGGCCAACGACCAACGGCTTTGCCAATAATCGATAATTCCTGCATCACCCGATCAAACCGTTCGGGAGTCAAGGACTGAGGCCCATCGGAAAGAGCTTTAGCAGGATTGGGATGAACTTCAATCATTAGAGAATCTGCTCCTGCGGCGATCGCGGCGGCGGCCATAGCTGGTACATAATCCGACTTACCCGTGCCATGACTCGGATCAATCATGATCGGTAAATGGGTCAAATTGCGTAACACAGGCAACACCGAAAGATCTAAGGTATTACGGGTATATTTTTGATCAAACGTGCGAATTCCTCGCTCACAGAGAATCACATTAGGATTACCTGCCGCAAGTAGATATTCCGCCGCCATTAACCATTCTTCAATGGTGGCCGCCATCCCTCGTTTTAATAAAACAGGTTTGTCTTGTGCGCCAACTTTTTTGAGCATGGCAAAATTCTGCATATTCCGCGCCCCAATTTGGATCACATCGGCCACTTCTGCAATTTTCTCTAAATCTGCCGTATCCATCACTTCAGTAATAATACCCAAACCGCTAGCTTCCTTCGCGGCGGCTAAGAGTCCCAAGGCACTTTCTCCATGACCTTGGAAAGCATAGGGAGACGTGCGAGGTTTGTAAGCCCCCCCCCGTAGGAAATGCGCTCCAGCCGCTTTTACTCGTTTGGCCGTTTCAATGATCATCGCTTCATTTTCAACGGAACAGGGGCCAGCGACAATCGTGAGGGGATGATTTTTACCGATCACAACAGGGCCATTGGGGGTAGGAACAATCACTTCACTATAATCACCGTGACGGAACTCTAAACTAGCCCGTTTAAAGGGTTGTTCTACCCGCAGTACATCCTCAATCCAGGGACTAATTTCTTGGATTTGAAGCGGATCAAGAGCGGCGGTTTCTCCCACTAAACCAATCACCACTTTATGTTTACCGACAATTTTTTCGGGAGTTAATCCCCTTTCTGTAAATTCCTCATTCACACGCGCAATCTCTAATTCGGGAGTGCCGACTTTCATCACAACGATCATTGCAAAAAAACCTCACTGGTTAGGTAGTTAGAAAAAAATAAAGTTAGGAAAAATTAAATCGTTTAATAAACTTCTTGCATAATGAGGGTTTTATGTCCCCCTATCTTTCCTTGAAAGGACAGATTCTTACAATTGATAATTATGAAAGAAATTTAGGGTCGTCGAAATAAAAAACTTCTTCTTATATTGTAATCATTTTGCTTTTCGAGATCCGAGACTAACGCCCAAAAAGCAAAATAATCCTCAAATGATCACAATAAGAACACAAATCTTAATTAAACTTTTCAATTCTCATTGTGTCATTAAGACGCTGTATTCAGAAATTCTGACAAATTAGTATTGTTCTCTAATTTTTAATACTTGCGAAAAGTTGCCCTAACTCAGAACTAACTTTCTTTTGTTTTTTGAGCATCTTGTCTTGCGGTCTTCCAGGCAGTCACAGCTCTATCAAAATT
>JBEIFD010000032.1:0-13116 GCA_040382535.1 Merismopediaceae cyanobacterium | reverse complement strand
TGCTTGGCTTAAAATTTGCTGTCCTCGTAGGGTAAGATAAGCGATCGCGCCTACCCCTGCACCGATCAGATAGACTTTTCCTGACGGTAAAATCATAGGATTAATTTTTTGTTCTATTGATATATTTATAAGTAATGAGGATAAACTAACACTAACTAGGGAAACGTGCGGAGGAAATACCTAAAAATATGTCACAATTCAGCAGAACTTGGTGGGGAAAACGCTTCATTGAAGCCTTAGAAGACTTTACGGATTCGGCCAGGTTAGGACGGGGACGTTCCTATGCTCGTAATGGCAAAATTAAGGAATATCAAATTAATGGCGGTAAAATCACGGCCAAGGTTAGAGGATCAGTTAATCCCTATTTTGGCGTTTATAAAGAACCACTCTATAAAACAACGATAGAAATTGCCGCGATCGCGCCTGGAGATTGGTCAAAGGTGATTTCCCGTTTGGGATCAAAGGCGAGTTTGATTTCTAAATTGTTGATGAATGAAGTTCCCGACAATATTGAAGAGACTTTTGCTGAACTCAATTTACACCTATTGCCCAACAGCCATGCAGATTTTGAAACCAAGTGTTCCTGTCCCGATTGGGAAAATCCCTGTAAACATATTGCGGGCGTTTACTACTTGGTTGCTTCGGAATTAGACCAAGATCCTTTTTTGTTATTTGAATTAAGAGGAATTTCTCGCACCAAATTACAAGAAGAATTGGCGCGATCGCCTTTAGGAAAAGCCCTTTCTTCTGCCCTAAATTCTGAAGAAATTACTCCAGTCCCCGTTGATTCGTATTACACTCAACCTAAAAAGATAGTCCCCACAGCCCCTAGTTCTCCGAGGGAGTTTTGGTTAGGGGAAAAGCGATTACCCCAGGAAATTGAAGCGGTTTCTAATGTGAATATTCCCGCCCTCATCGTCAAAAAAGGCGGCGATTTTCCACCTTTTTGGCATAAAGATCTTTCTTTTTTGGAAGTGATGGAAGAGTTGTATCAACGTGTGAGGACGAAAAATAAAGAATTGCTTTAAAAAAACGACAAGAGGATTTTGTCAGGTCAGCGATCCCAAGGAAAATCTAAAGACTTTTAAAATAATGGCGAGTATTTGTACCTAATTTGAATAGACTCCGTTAAAATCGGACAAGATAAAATCCCCCTACAAAATCTTGTTACCGCAAAACGCCTATGACAGAATCTATTCTCCCCCGTCAAGAAAATGACTCATCCTCTTCGATTCAGACCTGGATGCGCCGTCTGGTCTGGAAAATTGCGATCGCGACTTTGTTATTAATGGCGGTCGGTAGTGCAACAAGGGTAATGAATGCGGGTTTGGCCTGTCCCGATTGGCCCCTGTGCTATGGACAACTGATTCCCAGTCAGCAAATGAATCTTCAGGTCTTTTTGGAATGGTTTCATCGACTGGACGCGGCTATTATTGGTTTGAGTACCCTAGCCTTAGTCGGTTTAAGTCTTTGGTTTCGGCGATCGCTCCCGAACTGGCTACCCTGGGCGGCATTCGGTTCATTAACCTTAATACTATTCCAAGGGGTTTTAGGGGGATTAACCGTCACCCAACTTCTGCGTTTTGATATTGTCACCGCTCATCTGGGGACAGCGTTGGTTTTTTTCGCCAGTTTGATCGCGATCGCCCTTTGTCTAACCCCTAAAAGTCCCAATCAGTCAACCATTATCAGTGGACAATTAACAGGAATCGGCATCGTCGCAACAAGTTTAGTCTATGCTCAATGTTTATTAGGGGGATTAGTCGGCTCCCGTTGGGCCGTTCGTCAGTGTCTCAATGTGGCCTTATCTGAACTGTGTAACGTGATGAATAATCATTTGATCGGAGTTATTCCTGCAACCTTGGCAACTGTCGCTCTAGTATTTCTGACCTTACGCAGTCCGAATTTAAACCCCATTTTCCGAAAAATCGCGTTGACGGCGGGTACATTACTGATCATCCAAATCCTACTGGGAGTGGCGACTCTGCGCTTACATTTACAGGTCGAACCTCTGACCGTTACCCATCATTTAGTCGGAGCATCCCTGTTTGGAACCCTCATTGCGTTTTCCACCCTGGCTGTCCGCGATCGCTTGACGGTTCCCCATGAACAGTCTTTGCTCACAAGTAATCAGTTATAATCCAAAATCCATAATTTTTAAAATTGACAATGGTTATTATTACGAAAGTTGACCGTCACCACGAAAATTTTCTAGAAGTGGTAAAAAGCTATTATCAATTGACCAAACCTCGTATTATTCCCCTCCTATTGATTACAACGGCGGCTTCCATGTGGATCGCATCAGAAGGGCGAATTGATCCCCTACAACTGGTTATTACCCTAATGGGGGGAACCCTCGCGGCGGCCTCTGCCCAAACCTTTAATTGTGTTTATGACCAAGACATTGACTATGAAATGTTACGGACGAGAGAACGTCCCCTGCCTTCTGGTCGGGTTCAACCCAGTCATGCGCTGATTTTCGGGTTGGTGTTAGGAATGCTTTCCTTTAGCCTATTAGCCGTTTTTATCAATCTTTTTAGTGCTTTACTGGCTCTATCGGGTATTGGCTTCTATATGCTGATTTATACCCATTTTCTCAAACGCCATAGTACCCAAAATATTGTCATCGGTGGCGCGGCAGGAGCGATTCCTCCCCTGGTTGGTTGGGCGGCGGTAACGGGGGATCTGAGTTGGACTCCCTGGCTTTTATTTACGCTCATTTTTCTCTGGACTCCTCCCCATTTCTGGGCTTTAGCCTTAATGATCAAGGATGATTATGCCCAGGTAAATGTCCCCATGTTACCCGTGATTGAAGGAGAAGAAGCAACGGTTAAGCAAATTTGGATTTATACTCTCATCGTCGTTCCCTTCAGTTTTCTGTTAGTTTACCCTTTGCATCAATCAGGCATTTTTTACGCCCTAGCCGCCGCTATTTTAGGTTATCAATTTATTTACAAGGCTTGGCAATTAAAACAAGAGCCGATGGATAAGGAAAAAGCGCGATCGCTCTTTAAGTTCTCTATTTTTTACATGATGCTCCTCTGTCTAGCGATGATTATTGATAGTTTCCCCCTGATTCATGGTTTGGTGAAATTGTAAATCTAATCTAAGTGAACGAAAGCAGAACTTAAACTAAAACAGACTATCAATATAAATTTTTACTAGAGAATTTTGTTTCTCAAATCTAATTTAGCTGAGGCTAAATTCTTCCTTTTGATGACGGACGATGTGACTCACCTTCTTTCTTTTTAGGCTGTGTTTAAATAAATAAGCTAGGGGAAAGATTAAAAGATTCCTTGCTGTAAAATTTTCATTGATTACGTTTGATACGATGGTGAGACTCTTATCGTACGGTTTCACAGAATAATCTATCAACGAATTATTTACAGGTGGAATGATCTAGATTGCTGGCGCGGATCAGGAGATTAACCACTCAAAAGGCGATCGCCACCTAAGTTTTTTATCGAAAACCATCCATCATTGAGATCATGCGCTATCACATCCACCACAAAACGAGTTATACCTACACAATACCTTTGCCAAAATAAAAGCCTGCAAAAATTTTGGCAAAACTCGCAAAATCCCCCACACATAGATGTTTGACTTGAAAAGTAACACTAAGTCTCAAACCCTTATAGAACAAAGGATACATTAAAAAAAACCTTACGGAAAACCTTAACGGAATTTTTTAGGATTACTACTTTTGCCAAGCCTCGCTTGAAAGAAAGTTTACCGTTAAAGTCTTCTCTACTCTCTGGACTAAATTGGCAAAGGTATTGACCTACAATCAACCCGTATTCCTCAAACCCCATCTTGTCAGGCTCCGACCGCGCTCCAATGGATGGCAAACCCTAGATAACTTGTTAATTAAAATCACGCCTCAACCCGTCGGCATTTCAGACATTAATGACTTAGACGGTAATAGCTTACAAAAAATTTGGTTTACGGCTCCCACAGAACAATTCATCCTTGAAATTGATTCAGAGATTGAAACCCATATCGATAATCCTTTTAATTTTCTCCTAGAACCCTGGGCATTGAAGTTGCCGATGGACTATCCAACCTCTTTATTTCATCAACTTCAGCCCTATTTACGACCCTATAGTACCATCCCCGATGCGATCGCCTTAAGCCTAGCTCAGGACATTCTTCACCAAGAAAAACAAGATACTTTGGCCTTTCTCAATGCCTTAAATCAACATATTTATAAAAGCTGTGGTTATGTCGTCAGGGAAACGGGAGATCCCTGGGAGGCGGGCATCACTTGGCGGAATCAAACAGGTTCCTGTCGGGATTTAACGGTTTTATTTATGGAAGCCTGTCGAGCAGTCGGATTAGCCACTCGATTTGTCAGTGGTTATCAAGAAGGGGATCTTTCAACTGATGACTGGGAATTGCACGCCTGGGAAGAAGTCTATTTACCTGGTGGTGGTTGGCGCGGTTACGATCCGACTCATGGATTAGTGGTCAGCGATCGGCATATTGCTTTGGTTGCGAGTGCCAATCCTCTTTACACGGCTCCTGTGGTAGGAGAAATTACGCCAGTAAACCCGTTTATTACAACTGGAAAATTGGTGCAATCAACAATGCAGACTCAAGTTGTGGTTCGTTTGCAAAATGCAGGAATGTCTATGTCCCAATCTTTAAAGTCACCCAAATGGGTGAAGTAAACCGCGATTTAAAATGGGATTGTAAGAACAGATAGAAGACATCGTTCATCTCTTCACACCATAGAAAGTAGTTCGCAAGAGATGGAAGTAAGGACAATAATTTTACCTGAAGGAACGCGCTACAAATCCCATTCAAACAGGAGAATTTTTAATGATTCGTAAGACTTTTTTAACGTTAGCGGTTGTATTTTTTGCCGTTGTAACTCTGATAGTCATGCCCGTCAATGCAGGCGAAGTTTATACCCAGGGAACGGAACAACAATCTGGTCAATATACTCAAGAGGCTCAGGCATTTAATCAATCCGATGCGGTTCAATATGCTCAGATAAGCTGGCCTTTCCAAAAAGACCAAAATCAAGGAGAACAGACTCAGCAACAGTCTCAAGAACATCAAGAGAATAACCAATCCCAGAGCCAAGGGGAACAAACCCAGCAGTATGCTCAAAAACAACAACCCCAAAATAGTAATCAGGCAACTCAGAGCCAACAGGAGCAATCGGAGCAACAACAACAGTCGCCTAACCAAAATGATTCCCAGAGCAATCAGGTAAATCAGGAAACTCAGAAAGCGTCTTAATTATGTTTTTAGTACGAGTTTAGACTCAATCCCATAAAGAAAAAACGTGGCCTTTTAATCCATTAGAGGATCCACGTTTTTTGATGAGTAATTTAATTCCAACTTAAAGTTACTGCTTGAATTTTATTTAACCAAAGCGGATCGTCATAAAGACAATACGCGCAACAAAAACTCCCGCTAAAACCCAAGTAACAACAGGAACTTCATGGGATTTGCCTTGCATCGATTTGATGATGGGGTAGGTAATCATGCCAATCGATAAACCTGCCGCGATCGAGTAAGAGAGGGGAATAAGAAAGATGGTTAAAAAAGCAGGAATGGCTTCTCCCATATCGCCCCAACGGATACCCGTTACACTGGAAACCATTAAAACCCCTGTAATAACCAACGCAGGTGTGGTGGCAAACGAGGGAATAGCTTCAAAGATAGGGATGAAAAACATTGCAAAAATGAACAAGATAGCGACAATGAAAGCAGAAAATCCTGTTCGTCCCCCTTCTGCAATCCCAGAGGCCGATTCAACAGAGGTTGTTACGGTAGAAGATCCCATGATTGCCCCCGCCGTTGTGGCGATCGCATCAGCCAATAAGACTTCATTAGCACGGGGAATTTGCCCTTCTTCATCTAGATAGCCCGCTTGGGAAGCTAATCCTGAAAGGGTTCCAATGGTATCAAAAATATCTACAAAGAGGAAGACCAGCAAGACCGAGACAAAATCGACCCAATTAGCAGAATTAATCCCAGCAACACCTCTAATCGCCTCACCGAAAAGATGCACAGGTAGCGGGGGAATTTGAATAAATCCTTTGGGCCAGGAAGCGGCTCCCACAATCCAACCCAACAGGGCTGTAGCCATAATGCCCCAGAGCAAAGCCCCTTTAATGCGCCTGACAATAAACGCGGAGGCAATTAAAATTCCCAGAAAAGCCATGATTGTTGGCCATTGACGGAAACTTCCAAAAGCGGTTTTAGTCGCAGGATTGGCAACAATGAGTCCCGCTCCCCCAACCTTGGGATCACCCGCTAAACCAATATAGGCAATAAATAAACCAATCCCCGCAGTTGTCGCAATTTTAATCGAAGAAGGAATCGCGACAATGAGATGGCGACGGATATCGGTAACTGTCATGGCAATGAAAATAAGACCTTCTACCAATACAGCCGCCAAGGCTAATCGCCAGCTAAACCCTAAACCAATGACAACGGAATAGGCAAAATAAGCATTTAATCCCATTCCAGGCATGGTAGCAAAGGGATATTTGGCATATAAAGACATAATTAATGTCCCGATCGCCGCCGATACTCCTGTCGCAATGACCAACTCTGGGAATAAATCTTTGGGTTGCTCTAGAAAAATAGCATCAGACAAAATTAGCGGATTGACGATGAGAATGTAAGCCATCGTCATAAAGGTCGTAAGTCCAGCCAAAATTTCTGTGCGAAAGTTGGTTTTATAAAACTCGAATTCAAAATAATTGGCTATCTTCGCTTGCCAGCCCGAATAATTAGGCGGTGGAGATTGACCCGATTCGACAAGTTCTAAATTAATGTCATTACTCATTTACCGTAGCTCCATAATAATTCCCGTCAATAAAATCACTTCCAATAGACAGCCTATACTAATCCGTTGAGATAGGAGGTTTTGTAGTTTTAGGTACAAATTAACGAGTCTCTATCTGGTAAATTTTCACAAGTGTTATCAGTTTTTCTTTTTGATTTAAAGTGTTTTTAGTTAAATCAATGCTTAGTGTTGCGTCTATTTTTCTAAGCAGTATTGCTAGGTTTTTCTCTCAGTACCGTCAATTCGTCTAATTATTTTCTATTTAATTAAAAGCGATCGCAGTCAAAAGATTTGATCGTTCTTTAGTCTGAATTAACCCGTAGATCACATAAAAGCTTAAGCTTTTTTTTATAAAATATTACCCTTTTAATCTCTAATGCTTAAAGTTATTCGTAGTTCCTTCCTAGATTTTATTGATGATCCTTTTTATCTATCAGAGGCGGCGAGCGTTCGATATTTAGAAGACGGATTGTTAGTCCTTGAAAATGGAAAAATTAAAGATTTTGGAACCTACGAACAACTTCATGAAAAATATGCGGCGATAGATGCGATCGCCTATCCCGATAAACTAATCATGCCAGGGTTTATTGATACCCACATCCACTATCCCCAAACCGCAATGGTGGCGGCCTACGGAGAACAATTATTGGAATGGTTGAGCAAATATACTTTTCCCACCGAAGCTAAATTTAAAGATAAAAATTACGCCGCAGAAATTGCTACTGTTTTTTTAGATGAACTCCTCAAAAATGGAACCACGACAGCCCTAGTGTTTGCCGCCGTTTTTCCTGAATCCGTTGATGCTTTTTTTGAAGAAGCCGAACGTCGCAACCTACGAATGATTGCAGGGAAAGTGATGATGAACCGCAATGCCCCTGATTTTCTGCTGGATACAGCCCAATCCTCCTATGACGAAACCAAAGACCTAATTGAAAAATGGCATCAAAAGGGACGCTTACTCTACGCCGTAACGCCTCGTTTTGCCATCACCTCAACCGATGAGCAATTGGAACTCGCGGGTAAACTGTTATCTGAATTTCCTGATGTTTATTTACATACCCATTTGTCAGAAAATGTTAACGAAGTCCAGTTTGTCGCCGAACTTTTCCCCAACAGTAAAGGTTATTTAGATGTCTATGACCAAGCAGGTTTAGTTAAAGAAAAATCTATCTTTGCTCACGGAGTTCAACTCACCGATCAAGAATTTAAACGCTTATCAGAAGCTAAGTCTGCCATTTCTTTTTGTCCCACTTCCAATTTATTTTTAGGTAGTGGATTATTTAAACTCCATCAGGCCAAATCTATCGAAACCCCTGTGAAAGTCGGCTTAGGAACTGATATTGGGGCTGGAACGAGTTTTTCCTTATTGCAAACTGCCAATGAAGCCTATAAAGTTGTGCAATTACAAGGTGAAAAATTATCTTCCTTTAAAGCTTTATTTTTAGCTACGTTAGGAGGTGCTAGGGCATTATCTTTAGAAGATAAATTAGGGAATTTCGAGATCGGCAAAGAAGCTGATTTTATCGTACTTGATCCCAAGGCAACCCCTGCAATGGCCTTACGGAATGCTGACTTTCCCGTAAAAACCCTAGAACAAATAGCCGATAAAGCTTTCGCCATCATGATTATGGGAGACGATCGCGCGATCGAAGCCACCTATATTATGGGGGAAATTGCCTATCAATCTGTTTAGAACTGTTATTTTAATCAAGCTAAATTGTCAATAAATATTAAGCAATACGGGAAATTCTTTTCGATTTGAATAAAGATAAACTTTGTTTTTGAAAAGCTCTAATTCTTTAAATTTTTAACTAATTTAATAATTTATTTCAATAAATAGACAAGTATATAAATTAAAATTTAGTATTCATTTTGACACTTTTATTTGGCGATTTTATTCATAAATGTAGCTAAAAAAACAAATTGTCCTGAGAAATGCTGATAGATATATATAAGTATGGTGTCGTTAATTTATTTGGTGTGAGACAGTGAACAATCTTTCTAACTTTGTGTTTCAAAAACTAGCATTAAGACGATTTTCCTTGGGCTTGATGGCCGCTTCTGTCGGAATGCTGTGGGGGATAGATAATGCTTCCCGCCCTGCCCAGGCTCAATCTCTATCGGGAGACATTCCCAAAGTCTCGGAGTTGTCCAATCCTGTATCAACAGACCTGTCTGAAATAAAATCATTCAAGAGTAACCAGCCCCAACGCTATCAACTTAATTCTCAATCTACCTCGAATTCTCTTTCCCAAGTCACGTCTGTTTCGGAATTACGAGACGTGCAACCCACTGAGTGGGCCTATGAGGCGTTGAAAAGCTTAGTTGAACGTTATGGTTGTATCGTTGGTTATCCCGATCGCACCTTTCGGGGGAATCGCGCCCTCAGTCGTTGGGAATTTGCGGCTGGTTTGAATGCCTGTATGAACGTCATGGAACGTTTACTCCAAGAAAACGCCGCCGTTTTGAGAGAAGATATCGACAAACTCAAGACCCTAGCCCAGCAATTTGAACAAGAATTAGCCCAACTCGGTGCAAGAGTTGATAACCTAGAAACCCGCACCGCTTACCTCGAAGATCATCAATTCTCGACCACCACGAAACTTTCAGGAAAAACCTTTATTTACCTGAGTGGGGCTGGAAGTGGCGGCAATATCCGCGCAGAAGGAGCCAATGTCTTTACTCCCTTCAATCCCGCACGAAATCCTGATGACAATATTCCCATTTCCCGCGTCATCACAGACCAACCTGGGATAACCATGAGTTATTTAAGTTGGATTAACTTTGAAACCTCCTTTACAGGGAAAGATAATTTAACCGTCCAATTGGCCGTCGGTAACGGGGATGCTCCTGCGAATCAATTCCTCTCGGCGGGTTTTTATAACTCAACAGGCACGCCTTTCCCCCTACAAACGGGTGCAGATACGGGCAATAAGGTCGTTATCCGAGACCTGTTTTATAGTTTCCCCGCCGCCGATAATCTCCAATTAGTGGTCGGGCCACGGGTTAATCTCTATCGTTATTTTGATGGTAACCGCTTTACCTACTTCATTAATGGGCCAGAAAGCTTTAACAGTAGTGGTTCCACCCAGTTTGCTACCGTTGACCGAGGTTCGGGAGCCGTAGCTGATTGGAAAATCAACGATGCGTTTCGTTTTACAGCCGCTTATGTCGGTGCAAGTAATGAATTTTTACCCCAAGCCTTTTCAACCGCAAATGATCCAAAATTTGGTTGGTTTGGTGGCTCATGGACAGCGATCGCTCAATTAAGTATTGCCCCAACCGATAACCTCAATCTACGATTCCTCTACGCCCGTTCCCGCATGGAACCCGATCCTTTCAATGGCTTCGTGGGTGGAGCCGTTGGAGAACCCCTACCCTATGGTTTTGCTGATGATGGCTTTGGGGGAACCTTACGCCATGCCTTTGCCGATACCTATCTCTTTAATATGGATTGGTTAGTCACCGAAGGCTTTGGATTATTTGGACGATATAGTTACGGAAGCACCAGCTTAACCCCGACCGATGCCGCTCGCTCAGGGGGTACCGTTAACTCCCAATCGGTACAGGTCGGTTTTGCCTTGCCTGACTTGGGTAAACAAGGGGCCCAAGCGAATGTTTCTTACTTAATTCCCATGTCTGTGACCAGTGGACGAGAATTTCTGGTTTCGGGTGGAGGAGACGGCGGTGTTCAGTCTGAGATCGAAGTGAACTATTATTACCCAATCAACAATAATATTGCGATCGTGCCGTCTTTTTATCTGATCATGAAACCCAACAACTTTACGAGTAATGGGCCCATTTATGTCGGAAATCTACGGACTCAGTTCTCTTTCTAGTCTCTTTGTCTAATTCATAAATCGTGTTAAGAGTCGATCATTCGGCTCTTTTTTATTTTAAGATGGGAGCATATCACTTTTTTGCTAACAATAAATACCTAGACTAAAATGGATAACAGACAATTATTTATCGAGGGATACTTAAATAAAATATCTGAACAGTTTAGTACAGATAAAGATATATCGTTTGAGATTTTCTCCATTGCCGCGATTACAGAACGACCCTTCCAAGAGGTATATGATGATATCCAAATTAGACAAAAACGAGAAATTGATTCTAATCTTAAAGGAAAAGATGGTGGCATAGATGGTGCTGTGTTTGTAGAACAAGGTAGCTACTATACATTAATGGTATTTCAGTGTAAGAATAGCCCAAGCCTAAAAACAAATCAGCTTGATAAATTTCGGCATGATGTAGACGATCTTTTTATCTATGGAATAAATAAACTTCATACAGAGTTACTTCAACCTAAAATAAATGAATATCAGCAGTTATCCAAAGACGGTTTTATTATCGAAATTAAATATTATTTCGTCTATGCTGGTTCTAATAATGATCCTAAGTATCCCGCTAATAATCAAAATTATCAGGCTTACCATCGATCAGGTGAATACGAAATTTGGGATATAGAAGCACTTTATGAAAAAATCAGTCAACTAATTAAAGCTCAAGCTAAACGTAAAGAGATTAAATTTATTTTTAATCCTCAAATTTCAAATATTATAATTTCTGATAGACAAGGACAAGGCTTATATACTTACTCTGTTGGCAACGTTCGAGCCGCAAACTTTCGGATCGAAGCGGATGAGCTTTGTAGATTAGTTGAAGAGGAACTATCTGCCAATAATACTTACGAATTTCTTTTTTCTGATAATATTCGCTCTTTTTTGGGGTTCAAAGTTAGACCAAATCAAAGAATGAAAGAAACATTAACGAATCCAGATTCGGCGATCTATTTTCCTCTCCTGAATAACGGTGTAACAATCATTTGTGAAAGAATGGAGATTCCTTCTACTTTACAAAGTGGAAAATATATTTTACCCGCCTATAATCCCATCATTGTGAATGGCTTACAAACGACTCGCGTTATTTATGAAGTGCTTCAGGAAATCAAACGAAAAGGAACTCATAAACTGCAAAATGTTTTTGTAAATGTGCGTTTATACGAAACAAGTGATACTGAGATAGTTGAAAAAATCACAGATGCGACTAATACTCAAACTCCTATTTCTTATAAAGATAAAGTAAGTAACAAAGACTTCAATTTATACGTAAAAGAAGTATTTGCTAATCAAGGAATTTCATATATTACAAAACGCGGCGAAATTTTTTCTAATTATCTAAGTAAGCAACTAAAGTCCACGATTGAAAGTGATACACTTTTACGGTTTTGGTATGCAACTTTTTATGAACAGCCAGAAACTGCCAAAAATAGTGTTTATGAAGTAATGGAAGCTATTTTTGATGCTACAAATAATAATAGTCATCCATTACATGAATTGTTTAATGGAGAAAAAAACTCACCTATTTATCAGCAATTGATCTATTCCTATGAGATTTATCGTCATGTTCAAAATCAAAAAAAAGCTCAACAAGGATCAAGAGAATATATCAGCCATGCGACAGAGTTACTCGCCTATGGCATTTACAAATATTTAGAAAATGATTTGACGAATATTAACAATTTAGAAAAGTTAGAAGAAGCATACCAATTTGCCCTTGACACTGTAGATCAGATTATAAAAAAACAAATAGAGTTGTATAAAACACAAGAAAAATCTTTTTCCTACAGTGGCTATTTTCGCAAAGCAAAATGTAGAGTTGACTATAACCTTCAAGCAGGTATTATTGATGATGATTCAATTATACAAAAACTGTTGCAAATTCTTTAAGTTGCTTTCTTTGCCCATCTAAACTACTATAGCAGTCGTTAGAAAGTATTCTTATTAAGGGGTCTCATGGGTAAGAAGTATCACGTTTATGGTGTGGGAAATGCTCTCGTTGACATGGAATTTGAAGTCACACCAGAGCAACTAGAAAAACTCAAAGTTGATAAAGGGGTCATGACCCTGGTAGATGAAGAACGGCAAAATCATCTTGTTGCTGAACTTCAAGAACATCTCTGCAAGCAAAGCGGCGGTGGATCGGCTGCCAATACAATGGTGGCGATTAGTCAATTGGGGGGAAAAGGTTTTTATTCTTGCAAAGTTGCTAATGATGACGCGGGAACCTTTTATCTTAAGGATTTGGCCGCTTGCGGGTTAGAGACTAATCTCCACAGGGGCGATCGCGAACCAGGCATTACGGGAAAGTGTTTAGTTTTGGTTACCCCTGATGCTGATCGCACCATGAACACCTTTTTAGGCATCACAGGCAATGCGTAGTTAACCTTACCAGGTCCCGTAAACACCTTCTTAGCCGCATGCACCGTAATCTTACCCGGGCACTGCACTAAAATACCGCCGCCT
>JBEIFD010000031.1:0-13261 GCA_040382535.1 Merismopediaceae cyanobacterium | reverse complement strand
TCGATTTTCTTTTGAGCGAATTTGTTTTTCCCCCACAACCCAAAACCAAACAGAACCGTACTGCCGATAACGGACAAGGCATCCGTCTCCCAGGGAACCGCAGTTGCATTAACCTGAAAACTATACGGAGTAGTAATATTACTAAAAGTTGATCCCTCGTCGCGGCTCATGACAAGGCCCCCATAGGTAGCAATACCCGTAGGATCGATCGCAGGAGTGCTGCGCCGCCACGCTATAGAACCTGAGCCACCTGAACCTGCTGAAATATCCACATAGAGCCAATACTTGGTGTTTTGCTGGAAATTAAAAGCAGTAGAAGATGAGAAGGTATAGTCAAAAATCCCTGTTCCCTGGGAGCCTGGAAGATTGAAATTTGCCAAGACCGTTGAGCCAGGGTTTGTTCCCCCATCGTTGCGAATTTGCACATTAAAAACATCGGTAGAGTCATAACTCGACAGACGTAGAACGGCATTTTGCAGGGCATAGTCTGTACCCGTAGGAAGAGTAAAACCGACTGCCACAACGTTGCTTCCGCCAGTACTGCTGCTCATCGTGCGGAAACCTGAATCATTGGTTTGCGGCAAGTTACCAATCAGGTTAATTGCGTAACTGGGAGCAACGTTTACCCCCCCCCCCATGCAATTGTACTGGCAACACCCAGGAGCAGAGCTTGAATTTTCATGGTTTTTGTAATATTTTAAAAACACTTCGATTATCGCACAAAACTTAAGTCGGATCCACAAAAGACACATCCTAGTTTTTGAAATTTCTTGGGTTACAACATTTTTAGTATTGAGTCTCAAAAAAATTCAGAGGCGATCACTCTAGTTATATTTTCCCTACTCTTGACGAACAATAAATTAAGTAAAATTAAGTAAAATTAAATTATTTCTTGATAGTTGAGAATTTAAAATGTACTCTAAAAAATCATGGGCGATCGCGTCTCTTTAGTTGAAAAATATCTCATTACAAATAAATGGATTAAGGCTCTAAGATCAAATTAAAAGCATATAACCAAGATGAAATTTATTGGGGTCGATTTAGGCTGGAAGACGGGCGAAAGTGGCCTGTGTTTTCTGGAATGGAACAATTCACACCTTCAGGTGATGGATATTACCCGCAGACTCTCCTTAGCAGAAATTTTAGACTGGCTTGAAAATCATGTCAGTGCCGAGGAAGGAGCCATGATCGCCGTTGATGCGCCCCTACTCATTCCCAATGCAACAGGAACTCGTTTATGCGATCGCCTGACCCATCAATATTTTGGTCGTTACCATGCAGGTTGTTATCCTGCGAATTTAGGTCGTCCTTTTGCCGAGAGAACGGTTAGATTTGGCAAAAATTTGGAAACCAGGGGTTTTGACCATGCTCCCAATATTGAGCCGCAAAAAATCGGACGTTACCAGATCGAAGTTTTTCCCCATCCCGCCATGATCCATTTATTTCAACTCTCTAAAATTTTGAAATACAAAAAAGGAAACCTCGCAGAAAAAAAGGCTGAATTAGAAAAATTACAATACTATATCCAAACAATTTTGCCGAATTTGACTCCTGCTTTAGATTTGACGGATTTCTCCCTCCTGACCTTACCCCTATCTCTGACGGGCAAACAACTAAAAGCCATTGAAGATCAGCTAGATAGTCTGATTTGTGCCTATATCGGAGCGTATTGGTGGTATTGGGGAACGGAAAAAAATTGGGTACTAGGCGATCGGGAAACGGGTTATATTGTCGTGCCGTCTCCTTTAACAACTCTTTAAATATCAAACAGTTAAGGGATGAGGATGAGGTATTAAAATAAGAAGTAGGTATTTATTTTGATTGCGATCGCCAATATCCGAATAAATATCAAGATTTTTAATCAGTCAAAAAAATAGACAAAATCGTAAATGTAGATAAAACAATCATGAGTAAATCAACCCAGGCTCATCTGAGTGTGACCCTCAATAAAAATCTTTCTTTAGCCAATAAAGAACAAACGAGAAAACAAAAAGAATATTACATGGGGGCAAAATTGATCGAGATTGGTATTAATCCCCAGCAAGCAGTTTATCGTTGGTCGCTCAAAACCAATGCTACTGAAGAAATTTGGACGTATAGTGCCTATTGGGGAGAATCCAAGGAACAACTCCTCTCTGGCCATCTTCCCCTGACGGGATCGGAGTTGATTGACTGCGCCAGGGCGAATGCTTCCCAGGGATTAGCTGTTACGACGCAATTATGCGGTTATGACGGCGATACGGCTGCTTTTGAAGCCGCTCTACAAGCCGCCGCCCAGGAAATGGGTTTAGCGATCGCCTCTTTGCCCGATCTCATTCAATCTAAAGGGCTAGATGTGGCTCCTGATACCCTTTCTTCTCTCTAGAAAACCCACAATGGAATTAGAAATCGAGATATTTTATTCCCAAAATTTTTCTGTTAACAAAACGTCGGTTATTTCAGGAAAAGGAGAAGATTCAGGGAAAATTGAGCCATAATCATCTTCAAGATTATCCACCGCATCCTGGTAACATTCTGTTAGAGTTGCCAAAAAATAATTCCGAAGACTCGGAGAATCCCGTAAAATCTTTTTTAATTCTTTTTGCGTGCGCTTCAGCGTATTTTCCCAGCCACGATAGCAGTCAGGCATCAAAACATAACGCCGTTTTAGTGCGTGTTCTAACAGGGCCGTTAGGCGGTTTTCTAGCTCTCGTTTGTCCTGTCGTCCCAAGGATTCTACCTCTTCAATCAAATTTTCTAGATCAATCTCGGCAAAATCTCCCGCTTTTAATTGGCTAACGGTTTTTTCTATCCAAAGAGCAAAGTCTTGTTCATACAGGGTGGGGGATAGGGTTGTTACAGTCATGGTTTAAAACTCTCTGCTGAATTGACGACAATACAGAATTGAAAAAAACTAAAGCGCGGAATGGGCCAAAACAGAATGACCTGTTAACGCCTGAACTGCCGCTTGGTATTGCAAATCCGCGTCTGTACCAATTTGCTGATAACTAATCGGGCCTTGAGCAACCACTTCATCAGGAATAATGCCTAACTTGTGAATATCCTTATGATTCGGTGTTTCATACTTTGCCACTGTTACCGCCAGACCCGAACCATCGGAAAGCTCAAAAAGTGATTGAATTAATCCCTTACCAAAGGTTTTTTCCCCTACCAAAAGAGCGCGACCATTATCCTGCAAGGCTCCTGCTAAAATCTCACTGGCACTCGCTGTCCCTGGATTGACCAAAACTGCCAAAGGTGCATCGGTCAAGGCTTCCCCCATCGCAGTAAAACTATCCTGGAGTCCCTGGCGATTAACCGTATAAACAACCGTTCCATCGGGTAACCAAAGTCTGGCAATCTCAATTCCTGCCTGGAGTAAACCCCCTGGATTGTTGCGGAGATCGAGAATATAGAATTCGGCACCTTGTTTTTCTAATTTTTTAATCGCCAGGGCAACTTCTTCGGTCGCATTGGCACTAAATTGACTCAGCCGAATATAACCGATCGCCGATGAACTATTTTGTTTGTCTAAATTGGCGACCACAGGACTGAGGGAAATGCGATCGCGGACAAGATTAACCTCACGAATATTCGATTCATCCTTGGGTTGGATCGTTAGAGAAACGGTTGTCCCCTTGGGGCCGCGCATTCTGGCCGCCGCTTCATCCAAGCTCAATGTAGTCGTATCGGTAGCATCAATTTTTAAAATGCGATCGCGAGACCGAATCCCCGCCGCCTCAGCAGGAGAACCCGCCAAGGGAGAAATCACTTCTAAATTCCCCGTCTCAGGATTAAGATTAATCTGTAAACCCACACCTGAAAGTGCGCCAGAAGTACTAACTTGCAAACTATGGTACTGTTCAGGACGCAGAAAACGGGTGAAGGGTTCATCCAGGGTGGCTAACATTCCCTCAATGGCGGTGTAGGCTTCTTCTCGACTACGAAACGGTTTTTTAAGCGATCGCTGACGAATTAACCACCAATTTTGATGATTAAAAGTGTCGTCTAAATAGGATTGATTGACCAATCGCCAGGATTGCAACACTAATTTTTGATCTTCCGTAAAGGCATTAGCATCGGGCATCCAACCCAAGTAGGCGATAAAGAGAAATAAACCCGCCAGCAGAGTCACCCAAAATTTACGTTGTTTCATAGTTCGAGATAGGGTCAACTTTAATATTCTTAACTGTTCTTCATAGTATAGCTAAGCTTAATCTATAGATTAATCTGAAAAGTAGTAACCCAATCAACCAGGGTTGCCCTGCAATAGTTTCTCTTGATTTAGTTATAATCAAGCCACAACCAATGTCACACACTATTAAGTAACACCATGAAAAAGACACTTGACATCCCAGATGACCTATGGGAGCAACTCAGTCAGTATCTTAAAGAAAATCCGACCGAAAACGTTTCTAGCGTAGTGCAGGGAGCTTTAAAAGATAAATTCCGCCCCTGTAATGGTGCTGGACTTCTCCATTTGGCGGGAATTGTTAAAAATGCCCCAGCAGATGCCTCGGTTAATCCCATCAGTCGGTTATGAGGCGATTGGTATTGGATGCGGGGCCATTGATTGCGTTAGTTTCTCAAAAGGATAGGTATCATGAAATCGCTAAATTAGGGTTTAGTCGCCTGTCCCATGAGTTTGGAGAAGTTATTACGCCTTTACCGATTGTCTTTGAGGTTTACAAATTTGTTTCGCGCCATGAATCCCTTCAAGCTGCTCAATATCTTTTAAAAATTCTTCAGCAGGAAACCGTGATTTCAATCATTAATCAAGATGATTTTTTAACAATCTTTGAGTTAGTAACCCAATCACCTCACTGGTCTGGAAGCCTTGAAGATGCTTCTGTTTTAGTTGTTGCTCACTATTTTGAAAGTCTTGTTTGGACAATTGACTATAAAGATTTAGGTTTTTTCAAAAATATCAATTTCTGGACTCCCTAATCCTCAATCTCTAATGCGATCGCTCCTTTGCTACAGAAGCAAGGCTTAGTCTTAATGAAAACTTTTTTGAATCAGTTCCAAAATCAGGTCAAACTGAAAACGTTCCGCCCATTCTTGTAACGCGATCGCTAATTCTTGTTGTTCGGGGTTGAGAGACTCTAAAAGTGTTAATACTCCCTCATCGCTACATTCTAAAGCTTTTTCCTTGAGTTGATTTACCCAATCCTGGGGAGCCTGTTGTAATTCCTGGATTAGTTGATTTGAAGTAAAGGTTGCAATATTGTCCCTCGGTAGAGAATCACTCATTTCTCCATAGAGATAACGAACCCCTAGATGGTGGGCCATCTTTTCCCAGAGAACCTCTTCTCGAAAGGGTTTGCGGAGAAAGTCGTCACAGCCAGCCGATAGCACGAGATGACGGTCTTCTTCAAAAGCACTAGCTGTCAGGGCAATAATTATCGTCGCCTGACCCTGTAAGGTCGATTTAATGCGTTTAGTTGCTTCATAACCATCCATCACGGGCATCCGCATATCCATCCAGATTAAATGGGGTTGCCAGCTCTCCCACACCGCGATCGCCTCCTCACCATTCCTCGCCTCTCGGACATCAAAACCAATATCTCCCAACAGTTTAACCAGTAACAAACGACTTTCTCGGCGGTCATCAACGGCTAAAATGCGATAGGTCGGTTGATCAGGTTCTAGTCCAATCACCTTTGCGGTGGGGTAAGGCGAAGAAATCAGGGTTTTATCCGCCAAATTGACCTGAATATCAAAGCTAAAGACACTCCCTTTGCCTAAAATAGTTTTAACCTGAATCTCTCCCCCCATCAACTGCACAAATTTTTGACTAATGGGTAAGCCCAATCCCGTTCCCTGTTGGGAATTACGACCCGTTTCCGTTTGTCCAAAAGCGGCAAAGAGTTGATCAATTTCTTGTTCATCAATACCTGGCCCTGTATCTTCGACTTCAAAGGTCAGGGAAAAAGGACGGGTCAGATTAGGATTGGTCGGCCATTGACGTGGATTTGTCCGTACTCGCAGAATAACACCCCCCTGTTCCGTAAACTTAATGGCATTGCTGAGTAAATTAATCAGGACTTGTCGCAATTTTCCTTCATCGGTTTGCAGGTATTGGGGAACGTCGGGGGCGCGATCAAAAATCAGTTGTAAATTTTTTGTGCCAGCCTTGAGGGCCAGCATGGCTTCTAAATTATCTAATAAACGATAAAAATCAAAGTTATTCTCGTTTAAAGTCGTTCTTCCTGCTTCTATCTTTGACATTTCCAAAATATCGTTAATTAACTCTAACAGATGTTCCCCACTGCGATTAATAATATCGAGAGTCTGTTTTTGCTCGGTGAGGGCGGGATTTCGGTTGAGAATTTGACTAAAGCCAATGATGGCATTGAGGGGCGTGCGGAGTTCATGGCTCATGCTGGCGAGAAATTCACTTTTGGCTCGGTTGGCGGCATCGGCGGCTTCTTTGGCTTCTTTTAGGGCTTTTTCGGCCTGCTTTTGTTCAGTAATGTTGCGGACGATCGCGGTGAAGAGGGTTTTTCCTGCGAGTTGGGATTGGGAAAGGGAAACTTCTGCGAGAAATTCACTATTATCCTGACGACGGATGGAAATGGGATGGTCTAGGGTGGGATTTTCTTGGTCTAGGCAAGATTCGGGATTGACTAACAATTGCTCAAAGGATTGACCGATAATCTCTGAGGCAGAATAACCAAAAACGGATTCCGCCGCATGATTAAACAGTTGAATGTGTCGGTCTTCATCGATCGCCAAAATCGCTTCATTGGCACTATCGAGAATGCCTGCAAAACGTGCCTGAGCTTCATTGGACAATAATTCGGCTTGGTGTCTAGCTTGGGCGATCGCCAAAAATTTACCAATTAATTTTAAAAGATTAATATCTTCTGTCAGCCATTCGCCCCAACGGTTAATGCGATTTAGACCGATATAACCCACAATTTGATTGACATTCATCATCGGCACAATCAACAGCGATCGCACCTGATTTGTCTCTAAACTTTCCCGTTCTAGTTGGGCTTCGGGAGGCAGTTTTTCAACATTAGAAATATTCAGTATTTCTCCCGTTTCTAATTGCTCAGAAATCCAAGGAAAGTTTGCTAGGGGAATATTTTTATGGTCATTAATAATCGATGTAATTTCTGAATTACACCATTCATGGGTCATGGAAATATACTGACGACAGGGAGAATAATCGATAATATAACTGCGATCGCAATCAATAAAATGACCAATTTTTTCGAGAATTAAATTAATAGCAACTTCTAAATCTTTTTCAATTAAATCGCGAGCAATGGAACTTAATAAACTATCCCTTTCTGCTTGCTTTTTAAGAGATTCTTCTTTTTGGTGGCGATCGGTAATATCTCGACTAATGCCAATTACTCCCTGCAATTCACCCGTGTCAGTGATTACAGGCGTTTTAACGGTTTCTACAAATTGTAATTCCCGACCTTTTAGGGAAATCCATTCTTCAATCCGTAGAGAATGTTTCTGTTCTAGGACAGTCAAATCCTGTTCATGAAAGACCGTTGCTGTTTCGGCGGGAAAAATATCAAAATCCCCTTTCCCAATAATTTCTTCTGAGGTTTTTCCTACAGAGGATTGATAGGCTTCATTACAAAGTCGATAAATGCCTTCTTTATCCTTAAAAAAAATGAGGTCGGGAATGGACTCAATTAAAGACTGTAAAACCTGTTGTTCGTAATTTAAGGCGGCTTCCGTTGCTTTACTCTGAGTAATATCTGTATTCGAGCCTGCCATGCGGATCGGTGTGCCATTTTTATCCCTTAACACCTGTCCCCGTGAGAATACCCAACGATAACTGTCGTCTTTACAGCGTAAACGAAATTCTACGGCATAATTAGGTCTATTTTGGGATAAATAAGCTTCGGCTGTCTGGTTAACAATGTCTTTATCTTTGGGATGGAGTAGGGTTTCCCAGGTTTCAATTCGATTAGGTAATTCGTTGTCTTGATAACCCAGCAAGTTTTTCCAACGAGGAGAAATAAATAAGTCTCCCGTCAAAATATTCCAGTCCCATATCCCTTCGTTGGTTCCCTGAAGGACTAGGTTCCATCTTTCTTCTTGGTTAGCCAGGCATTGTTTCACTGCGGCAAGTTCCGCTCTGAGTTGCTGGTTTTCCTGTTCTAGGCGATCGCTGTTGGCCATAATTTTGCCTATTCGGTCATGGTTAAAAGGCGTTTGGTGTGGATAATGGCCGCGATCGTCACGGTTTCTTCTTTAATGCGATAAATAAGGCGATAGGTATAGGCCAACTTTTCCCGAATCATGGGATCATCACACTCAGGCGCGATCGCACCCGATAAAGGAGATTCATCCAAGGCGTGGGTGATATCAATAATTTTTCGGACAACAGCCGCCGCATAGGAAGAGGAATCGCGACCAATATAGCCCGCGATCACGTCCACATCCTCAACTGCTTTGGGAGACCAAACTACTCGATAAGCCATTTCGTTAGTAGCCCCTCGACTTCATTTTGTTTCAGGGTATTATCAATGTCTGCACTCTGTAAACCCAGTCGGACTTTTTCTAGCACATATAGATGATACTGTATATCTTCAATTGAACAATCATCGGGTAATTGATTCAAGATCGATTGAATTTTTTGTTTGACGTTATTCATAAATAAATGAGGATAGTTTAAAAAATATAAAAAATAAAATTAGGGATTGAGATATATTATCTTTATTGTAGCCATAGACGCTACCACCGAAAGATAGGCAATTCCGCTTAATCAAAAGTAAATTCTTTCAATGGGATGGAGATTCCGCGATCACATTGGTCTAAAATCTTAGATTTTTCTCCTCTTAGCTGTTTGGTTTAAATTAGATGCTATAAAGAATAATCAGCGAATTTGGTTAAAAATAAGACAAAAATTAGATGAAAAGTTACCTAAAAGAAGAAATATTAATCATTAGCCTGGAAGATCTGCCTTCCTATAAAAAAAGCGGCTCCATTGTCCGAAATACCTATTTTTGGGCCTTGAAATCCATTGCTTGTTACACAAAATCAGGCCATGATTGGGAATTTGATCCCGAAGTTTGGGTAGCTCTTGCTCGAATGTTGTTATTTTTTACCGAATCGGGTTATTTAGGGCTATCGGAAACTATTTTAGAATTTCCCAGCGAAACTATTATTCCCGATGTCTTGCGATCGGTTTCGAGTTGGCAGTAGAAAACAAACTTCAAGCAATGATTCTACACGAAATGGAAGGTTAATTGGAAAATTGCTCGACATTATTCACGCATTATCAGCAACCAACTCGGCGATCGCCCAAAATATCTTCTAAAATAAAACTAACAAAAACTCAGCAGCGATAAACGAGGCTAACGAGATGGTAATCTCCCTAGAACGTGAAATTGTTTACCCTGACAGTGATGGACAACCCATGGCCGATAACACCAAGCAATTTCGTTGGATTGTTTTACTCAAAGAAAACTTAGAATGCTTATTTGCCAACGCTCCCCAAGTATTCGTCGCAGGCGATTTGCTTTGGTATCCCGTTGAAGGAAGGCCCGATATCCGCGTTGCTCCCGATGTCTTTGTTGCGTTCGGAAGACCTAAAGGAGACCGAGGTTCCTATCGTCAGTGGCAGGAAGAGAATATTGCCCCCCAAGTCGTCTTTGAAATACTATCTCCAGGCAATACCATCAAAGAAATGGCCAAAAAACTCCAATTTTATAACCGTTATGACGTAGAAGAATATTATATTTATGATCCTGATCGCGAAGAATTAGCAGGCTTACAACGATTGGCTGATGAACTTACCGTGATTGAAGAAATAAACAATTGGAAAAGTCCGCTTTTAGGGATTAGTTTTGTGTTAACTCCAGAAGGATTGAAGGTTTATTATCCTGATGGCCAGCAATTTCTAACAACCGTAGAATTAGCACAAAAAGCCGAAGCCGAGAAACAACGGGCTGAATTCGAGAAACAACGAGCTGAATCCGAGAAACAACGAGCTGAATCCGAGAAACAACGAGCTGAATCCGAAAAACAACGGGCTGAATCCGAAAAACAACGGGCCGATCGCCTAGTAGCACAGTTAAGGTTATTGGGAATTGAACCTAATGAAAATTAATAGAAGTTATTCCCAATGAATTGTTATGGATCAATGATTTTAATCGGAATATGATCGCGTATTGGACAACTCATTGATTTAATTTTTTCTTCATTGAATTAATCAAAAATTTATGCCGCCATAGAACAATTCCGACAGCTATTAAACATAAACTAGGAGTTAACCAATCTCCCCATAGAACGTATAGTGTGTTGGTTTGCCGACGATAAATATTACCTGAACGTAAAGCGTATTCATCCAGTTTAGAGAGCCAAATCGTCCTTCCTTGGGGATTAATAATCGCTGAATATCCCGTATTAGTTGCTCTCGCTAACCAGCGATCAGTTTCAATCGCTCGCATCACGTCCTGGGCATGGTGTTGGGCAGGCATGGCCTGGCTATAGTGGGCATTATTAGCCGCCGTCACGATAAATTCTCCTCCCTGAAAAGCTTGATAACGGAAAGTTTCACCGAAAGCGGATTCATAACAAATTGCCGCGATCGCCTGACCAACGGGAGTCATCAAAATTTGTTGGGGATTGCCTGGCGTAAATTGACCTTCTAGGGGTGAAAGCCGCTTGATTACCCCGCCGATAATAGAACGAAAAGGAATATATTCTCCCAAAGGAACTAGCTTAACTTTATCAAAACGAGAAATTTGTTTTCCCTCAGCATCAATGACAAATAAACTATTGGTAATATCTTTTTCTGAACGACCAAATGCTCCCAATAAAACAGGAATTTTTTCTTTTAAAACAGCTTGATAAAAAGGGCTATAACTAACAATATCTTTCCAGTAGAATGGTAAAGCTCCTTCAGGAGTTAATACAAGATCAACTTTAGATTCTGCTAATTTTTGATAGCCGTCTGTGTAGCCTTCAATAGCTTTAGCAAGTCCCTGGGGATACAGTTTAATTTCATTAGGAATATTGCCTTGTATGATCCCCATTGAAATAGCTTGGGAAGGTAGATCATTAAGCGGGCGATTATAAAGATAAAGTCCGAGTAAATGTAAGCTGAATAAAAAACTAAGGGGAATAAGGAATAATCTGAAACTTGCCCAGGGTGAAGGCTTTTTGGCAGTAATTACTAAAATAATTTCGCCGAGAATCCCATTAGTCGCAACGATCGCCGCAGTCACCGTCGCAAAACCTGATAATTGCCCTAATTGTAAGAGCAGTAAATTATGGGGGCTTTGGGTATAGGCGATCGCACTCCACCAGAGCGGGCCATGACTCCAGAGCGTTTCCAAGGCACACCAAAGCGCGACCCCAAACAAGAGTCTTAAGCCTCTATCGACTCCCGTAAGCTGGTTTTTGTCACTAAAATTTTTACCGATATTCAACTTTTCAAAAAAAGACATTCCCACCGCCCAAGCCCAAACCAGGACTGCCCCCCAAAAGGTAATCAGGCTCCAACAGGCGATCACAATGGCCAAACTCGCCAACCAAGGCACTCCCATCCAGGTCATGGGATGAATGCCCGTGATCCAAAACAAGGCTAAACCGTGATAACCTATGCCCCAAAGGAAAGCCAGCAGGGTGTTTTGATTAAAAAATAATTTTAAGTTGTCAAGTAAATTAGGCTTCCAACGAGTCGGGAAATTAACCTTGAGACTGGTTTTTTTGATTTCAGTTTGGGGATAAAAAAGCAATACCCACAGGGGGACTAAGGCAATCCAAGCCCCATAAAAAGCTCCCACAGGGGCAACCGATAATCCCATCAGAATGCCGCCTAAGAGCGCGATAGCCAGTTTAATCATTTTTAGGTAAAATTGAGTTTAGTGTTTTGGGGATTAATATTATCCCTTGTTTTATGATTTGTATAGTGAGATTGGTTTGATGAGCAACGAGCCGTATGAATAGGAATTTTGGGATGTTGATAGAGCAGGATTTAGCGATCGCGGAATATCATTTTCACTACCAATCGGGAGGAAATCGTCGAGGGCAACCGCTTTTATTTTTACATGGTTTTATGGGAGATTGTCAGGAATTTGATCCTATACTTCCTTACTTTTGGGATAATTTTTATTGTTTAGCCATCGATTTACCTGGTCACGGTCAAACCGAGGTGACGGGAGATGATAGCAACTATGGTATGGAGAAAACCGCGATCGCGTTGATTAATTTTCTGGACTATTTTCAGTTATCAAATATTGGGTTAATTGGCTATTCTATGGGAGGAAGATTAGCTCTTTATTTAGTCATCCATTTTCCTGAAAAGTTTTCCCATCTTATTCTAGAATCGGCTTCTCCTGGTCTCAAAAGTGCGATCGCCCGAAAAAGACGAATTGAACACGATGCTCAATGGATAGAAAAGCTTAAACATGAAAATTTTTCTGACGTTTTAAGTGAATGGTATCAACAAAGTCTATTTGATTCTCTGAGAAAGTTACCTGATTTTCCCGATTTATTTGCTCGTCGTTTGAGTAATTCTCCCGAAAAGTTAGCGAAATCTCTCCAATATCTAGGCACTGGTCAACAAATGTCGCTTTGGGAAAAATTGTCCCAGGGTTCAGTTCCTCTATTGTTACTGGTGGGAGGACAGGATCATAAATTTGTTACGATTAACGAAAAAATAGCGGTTGATTATCCCAAAACTCAATTAGAAATTTTTTCCCATTGTGGGCATAATTTGCATTTAGAAGATAGTCATCATTTTGCTTTAGTTATTCGGCAATTCTTATTAAATCAAAAGGTATCATAAGAAAAAATGACGATCATCTTGGATATCTTGCGATCGCTTTCTTACAAAATTCAGGTATTTGCTATAATGATAGCTTGATATAATCAAACAGTAAACTATGAACCAAACCTTAATTACTGACTATAAGTTTATTCTCACAGACGAAAATGAGATTCCTTTTATCGAAGGAACATCGATGAAGGTTGTCGAATTAGTGACTTCAATTCATGCCTATGGTTGGAGTCCTGAAGAGTTACATTTTCAATATCCCCATCTTAGTATGAGTCAGATTTATTCGGCTTTGGCTTATTATTGGGAACATAAAGAAGAGATTGATGCCGATGTTCAGCGACGGTTTGAATATGCGGAGAAGCTACGTTTAGAAGCAGGAATTTCTCCTTTAGTCAAAAGATTGCGTCGTGAAGGAGTTATTGAAAGTTGATCACTTTTTATATTGATGAAAATGTCCATCGAGGAATTACTAACGGATTGCGAATAAAAGGAGTAGATGTTTTAACGGTGCAAGAAGAT
>JBEIFD010000030.1:0-13282 GCA_040382535.1 Merismopediaceae cyanobacterium | reverse complement strand
CGGCGTAAGTCTCAACAATTTGGATATCTCCTGCCTGGATAATTGGCCCCAACTGCGCCAGAATATTCCCTAAAATCGGCCCCGCATTACTAAAAGCTGTGCCAAAATCTCCCGCCGCTAACAGAGCAAACCAGTCGTCTGCACTCGCGACACCGCCTAACGGTTGCCCATCAAAGGTAAAGCTTTGGGCTGTCCCGACATAAGGAAGAAAACTGGGGCCTGTAATGGCAAAACTCCAAACTGCCCCTTCATTTTCTGGGGTATTCGGATCATCTACTGCGTGAAGGGTGGATGGGGTATAAAGGTCCCCAAGCGCCAAACTATTCCAAACCTGGGTTGCAACGGCGATCGCGGCGGCCGAATCCCCATTGGGATCATACTGATAAGCAGGTTGGAAAGTGAGGGGATCATTGACAGAGACGGGTACTGAACCAAAGGGAGAATCTAGGACAGCCGCCTGAAGCGAATAGGAATTGGCATAAAATTCAACCTGTTGGATCACCCTCGCCTCTTGGGTAAAGGAATCAAATGTTCCATCCAGCAATGCTTGTCGGGTCGCATCATCCAGTGCGTTAACTGCCGCTTCATCAATTTGCAAAATGTAGGTTGCAGGTTGATCAAAAGAGCGACCTGTTTGAGACGCAACTCCAGCCTGATTTACCCGAATAGCGATTCTGTCCTGGTTAGGATCATCCGTCCCTGAAAAAGCTAAGTATTCGTAAATATCTGTTTCAGCTTGTGGGAAAAAACGGGTGAGACCGCCATTGAAATAGTCGAGTATGGTGCCACCTGTATCAGGAAGGGCTTCATCTATCCCGCCAAATAGTGCGCCTGCGGTGACCGCATCTCCCGATCCAAAGATTTGGTATTCGTCAGGGAAAGAAAAAACGATTTCGTCGGCGACCAAATTGTTCAGAGCCGCAGAGTTGATGACGGGATTCAGAAAAGTAGCGTCATAGTTAGCGACAAACTCTTTCGCGATCGCCTTCAACAAATCAACATTAATAGCCATTTACCCAAAACCTCTCAACTAAAAAAATAAAGAAACAGAAGGGCTTTTGCGTCATTAGCTGCCTCCATTGGTAAACAGATTCTTTGCCAATGTAGAGCAAATACAATTCTTGGGAACAATCATAACATTTTATAAGAACAAATTAGTGAAAAATTCCAATCTTGTAAACGGAATATTTAGTTTAAGTTTTGTAACGGATGCCAAGATAAAACCTTTTGAGAAAGCATTATTTTCCCATAGTAACTAATCTCCAAAAAAAGTGGAGTTAGGGTATAGACATAGACCCCCCCCCAACGCCCAGAACCTGGCTGATTTACAACAAATTCCTTTTGGCTATAACGACTAAGGGGAAATCTAATTTTTTCGGACGTTTTTTTACGGATAGAGAGATAAAACTGGGGAAACTTGTCTCCACAAATATAGAGCCAAAAATCAGCCGTTTCAGCTTCCAGAAAAAGAGTCTCGTTTTCCAGACAAATTGATACAGGGCTGTTATTCATAGACTGACTCAAGAGACTATTCAAATAGGATTGCTGGAGGAAATCAACAACGTTTGAGGTATTTACTGGAAAATTGATGTTTAAGTCTAGGTTTATCCCCAGAAGAATTATTTCAGCAATCATCTTGTCCTCAGCCTAGAATTACAATAAAACCCTAACCCTTTTGCAAGAGGTAATGTTGAGTTTGGCAAGGGTTAACAAAAACCTAAACTCAAATTGTTACCAACCGTAGCGTTTTAAGCCATGTTCTAAAGCTTGGATAATTAACTCACCCACCAACTTAGAATCCTGAGTGGAGCGTCCTGTTAAGAAGGGGTAATCCAAAATGGTAGAAAGCGTGTGACCGACTCCGCCATGATATTTTCCTTCGGGGCCGACCGCATCCCGCAGAATATATTCCAAAGGATAAAAAGGAGGGCCAAAATTAGCCGAAGTGTTCATGGGTTGGTCATCATAGCCATACATTTGGGCAAAACCTGTGCCGTCTTTGTAGTCATATTCGCGGGCGTGACCCGTAACGTGCTTACCCCAAATAATACTTTTGCGGTCTGTCCAATCGCGGGCAAAGGCTAGACAGGTTACACAGTAGCATTCAGCAGCAATTAGCTTATCTTGTTTTAAAAAGCCCAAAATAATGTCATGTACCCGCTCATTATTTACCATATCCACCATCGGGCCAGAGCCACCAGGTAACAGCAGTGCGTCGTACTGTTCTAAGTCTTTCCATGCTTGTTCTCGTTTATTGTTATAGGCCTCCAGTTCATGCCCAAAATTGGGGCTATTGAAATAGGGCATAGCAGGAAACCAAGTGGAAATATTGATCGGTGTGCCTAGTAAATCTGACTCATGAATTTCCTTTGTCCGCTTGGCAAAGTGAGCATCAGTAACGTATTTATCTAAGGGGGGATCTACATAGGATTCGTCCATACTCGGAGGAAGGGCAGGAGGCTTACGACCTTTAGCAGTGGCAAAGACAATGGTGTAACCAGCTTTGATTAGAACATCGTAGGGGCCGACTAATTCTTCTCCCCAATAGCCCCATTCAGACAGTATGCAAAGAATCTTTTTAGACACAGGTTTAACTCCTAATGATAAGGGTGAAGAATTTGGAACAGTTGGTAAATCTGTTTTACTGAGCAGAAGGTCGGAACCTTTTTCAGCAATCATGACAGCAGGAGCATAGGTATTGCCACTGGTGACATTGGGCATAATTGAGGCATCTATTACCCTTAGCCCTTCTACTCCCTGTACCCGTAGTTGGGCATCAACAACACTCAGGTTGTCATTACCCATGCGACAGGTTCCGGCAGGATGCCAGATCGTTTCGGCATACTTACGAATATAGGCTTCATCGCCATGTAGATGGGCAGGAGCAATTTCTCCCCCGTTGAAGTCAGTAAAGGCAGAGCTTTCGGCAATCTCTCGACAAAGGGCGATCGCGCGCAGATAGGTTTTTAGATCGGCTTTATTACTGAGATAGCGGGGATCAATAATGGGGGGATCTTGGGGATTCGGCGATCGCAACTTGACCTCACCTCGACTCTGGGGTTGAGCCAAAATGGGGACAAAAATCGAAAAAGGGCCATCAATGGGATATTCAGCCGGGGGAAAACCAGGAATCCCCGAACTAAAATTAATTTGAATATCGGGACAGGCAGTAGTTGAACCTTCAGAATGGGTAAAGAGTACCGTTTCACACAGCAAGGTCGGCAGGGGCAACTCTCGTTTAGACTTAAAGATCACCTGCAATCGCATATGGTCTTGTAAATTTTGTCCTACTCCAGGCAGATCTTGAATAACAGGAATGCCTAAACTTCGCAGATGAACGGCTGGGCCAATGCCAGACAACAGCAATAACTTCGGCGAGAGAAAAGCTCCACCACTCAAGATAATTTCACTATCTGAGTAGGCTTGCCGCGTCTGTCCCTGATGAGTGTACTCAACCCCGATCGCCTTTTTGCCCTCAAACAACACCTTCGAGACCACTGCTTTGGTTTTAACGGTCAGGTTAGGACGGGAAAGAATGGGGGTCAAAAAAGCCGTAGCAGAACTCTCACGATGATTGTCGGGCGTAATATTGAATTGCATTACTGCCGCTCTATTTTCTTGGCTTGCTCCATTAAAATCGCAATCACCTTGCTGGTAGCCCAACTCAGAACCAGCTCTAAGAAAAGCTTCCGCGACAGGAGACAAGTTTGGACAGTCCCTTACCGATAACAGTCCTCCAGAGGAACGAAACTCTTTTTGACCTCCTGCATAGTCTTCAGACTTCTTAAAATAGGGTAAAACGTCCTGATAACCCCAACCCGGATTCCCCAAATCCCTCCATTGGTCATAATTGCGTCGATTACCCCGCACATACATCATGGCGTGAACCGAACTTCCTCCCCCTAAAGTCTTACCCTGGGTAATCATGATTTTGCGATTATTTAAAGCAGGTTGAGGTTCTGAAAAAAATTGCCAATCATAATCCGTTCCCCAAAGCTGAATAAAGCCATTCAAGTTATGAATATTAGGGTCTTCGTCAGGGCCGCCTGCTTCGAGCAAAAGTACTTTACACTGAGGATCTTTACTCAGCCGATTGGCTACAACGCAGCCTGATGCCCCAGCACCAACAATAATGTAATCAAAGGAATTTTGAGAAATCATAGTAGTCGATTCAAGAGAATAAAAGAATTTTGAGAAATCATAGTAGTCGATTCAAGAGAATAAAAGAAAAAAATTTAACTTTATTGTCCACACCTTAAGCCGATCATTTCGGGATGAATATCTCCTTTAATAACTACATCCAGCAAAAAAGGACCTTGATGAGCCAGGGCTCTTTCGATCGCGGGAATAATTTGTTCAGGGGTTTCGATACGTTCAGCCGCGACCCCCATTGAACGAGCCATTTCATCAAAGTGGATCGCTGGATTGGAAAGATCAAAACTGAGGGGATAGTCATGGGGTTCGATGTTCTGCTCTTGCCAGTAGGCTTTGATATTCAGTTGCAATAATTTGTAGGAACGGTTATTGCAAATAATAAATTTCGCGTCAATGTTATGGCGGGCGGCGGTCCAGAGAGCTTGAATGGTGTACATACTGCCCCCGTCTCCTGTGAATCCAATCACCAATTTGTCGGGATTGGCTAATTTGACTCCGATCGCGCCCGGAATGCCAACTCCTAAAGAACCCCCGCGAGTAAGGAAGTATCCCCCCGTTTTGGTCGGCGGTTTATACCGAACAACGGAGGGTGAAGAAGTCAAGGCTTCATCAAAAATAATTACGTCATCGGGCAAACGAGTAGCGAGTTCCGCCATAAAACTCGAAAAATCTAGAGGAACATCGGTTTTAGTCAGCTGATCTGCCGCGATCGCCTTTTCGATTTTTGCTTGTTTTTCTCTAGCCAGCTCCTGACTACGCTCCTCTGCCAAAGCTTTTTGCTCAGAAGTCATTTTCTCCGACAACAGGGAAGCTAGTCGAGAAAGGGTCAACTTAGGATCACTGACCACTCCGATATCAACGCGGTGATTTTTAGCAATTTCGTAGGCGTTAAGGTCAATATGAATCACCTGAGCAGTCGGATTAAAAATAGGGGTTAGTTCTGGGAATACCTCTGGCAAAATATAGGTTCCACAGATCAAATTCACATCTCCTTTTTCCGTAATCGGCCGGCTCTGAGGGCCAAACATATGACCAGTTGCTCCTTGATAAAGGGGATGGTCATAGCTCATATTAAGTTCTCCAGAATCCGCGTCATAGACTTCTGCACCCAATTGTTCGGCAATCTGGGTTAATTCTGATTGAGCCTGAGAATAGGCTACCCCGTCTCCTACAAAAATAATTGGTTTTTTGGACTGTGCTAACTTATCGGCGATCGCTTCCAAAATTTGGGGATCGGGTATAACACGGGTCGAAGGAATCAAGGTCGGAAAAACCTCTTCCGTTACAGGGGCATCCAAAATATCCTGGGGTAAACAAAGATAAACAGGCCCCATCGGCGGAGTTGCGGCAATCTTGATCGCCCGTCGTACCATTCGTAATAAAGAAGAAGCATCGGAAACTACAGCCGACCATTTTGTAACAGGTTCTGCCATAGCGACCAAATCACCCGCCATTTGAGCATCCATTGCCAAATACTTAATACCCGCATCTCCTCCGATAACCACCAGAGGTGAATGTCCCCGTTTCGCTTGGTATAAAGAACCAATCGCATTTCCCAAGCCAGGAGTGCTATGGATTTGAACCACCGTTGGCCGTTGGGTCGCCCTAGCGTAACCATCCGCCGCCATCACCGCCACCGTTTCTTGAAGCGTCAAAATGTACTTGAGATCAGGATAATCCCAGAGTGCATCCAAAAAACTCTGCTCTACAGTTCCTGGATTGCCGAACATATAATGAATTCCATCGGCGAGAAACTGCTCTAAAATAGCAAATCGTCCCGTTCTTGGTGTCATAAAAATCCTATTTTATAAAGTTGGGTGAGTAAGACTATCTCAAATTTTTAACGAAAAAATAAGGGTTTCACAGATCGGGAGAGAATTTTCAAACGTCCTCTAACTCTAACTGATGAAGATAGTGTTGAAAATTCTGTCTAATAAATATTTTACAACTCTATAAGCCAAAATTATCGTATATAAGCAAAAATTATCGTACGAAGTGGATAAAAAACATCATAATGTACCTATGTTAAGTATATTATTGTGGTATTAGTATCATTATACGCAATGAGTACGATTTATGTTTATTAAGATGTAATAAGAGGTTACAAAGCTATATGTCACTTCAAATTGATTTTTCTTTTTCTGATTTAATCGCTGGTTACATCACTCAATACGACCCCAATACTGAAGTTTTTGGACTGAAAACCTCTGACGGCAGAGAATTTAAAGTTAAGCTAAGCCCGATGGTTTATGCTAAATTAATTCAAAATTTTGGTGAAGGCTATCCTGATGCGACAGGGAGTATGAAAGCCATGCTCACTCCTGGTCGCTTTTTGTTTATCTATGGTGTTTTCTATCCCGACAGTGATTTACTGGATGCCAAGCAAATTGTTTTTGCAGGAAGTAAACCCAACGAATATGTTTTTGAGAAACAAGATTGGTGGATTCACCAGATTGAGGCTCTTGGAAAATTCTATCTCAAGGCCCAGTTTGGAGAGGGTGAATATGACTATAGAAAATATCGCACCAACCTGAATCTGTCGGGAATCGCTTCAACAGTCAACTTTCTTCAAGAAACCGATACAATTTCTCGTCTAGTCTATGGATTTGCCACAGCCTTTATGATGACGGGAAATGATAGTTTCCTCAAAGCGGCAGAAAATGGAACTCAGTATCTCAGAGACCATATGCGTTTTGTCGATTTAGATGAAGGAATCGTGTATTGGTATCACGGTATAAACGTCCAAGGTGAACGGGAGCAGAAGATTTTTGCCTCGGAGTTTGGTGATGAGTATTACGCCATCCCTGCTTATGAGCAGATTTATGCCCTAGCGGGGCCTGTCCAAACCTATCGCTGTACAGGGGATCCTAAAATTTTAGACGATACAGAGAAAACCATTAAGCTATTTAATGAGTTCTTCCTGGATAAAAGTGAATATGGTGGTTATTTTTCCCACCTAGAACCCATTAATTTAGATCCCCGCCATGAGTCGTTAGGCGATAATCAAGCCAAAAAGAACTGGAATTCTGTGGGAGATCATGCACCTGCTTACTTAATTAATCTCTGGTTAGCAACAGGCAAACAAGAATATGCCGATATGCTTGAATATACCTTTGATACAATTACTAAATATTTTCCTGATTATGAAAACAGTCCCTTTGTAAATGAACGTTTTTACGAAGATTGGTCTCATGATACTACTTGGAAATGGCAACAGAATCGGGGTGTGGGAGGACATAACCTCAAGATTGCTTGGAATTTGATGCGGATGATCGGGCTAAAAAACAAGCCAGAGTACGTAGAATTAGCCAAAAAAATTGCTGAAATAATGCCAGCAGTCGCGAGTGATCAGCAAAGAGGAGGTTGGTACGATGTGCTAGAAAGAGCCTTAGAAGAAGGACAAACGCAACATCGCTTTGTTTGGCATGATCGCAAGGCTTGGTGGCAACAAGAACAGGCTATTTTGGCTTATCTCATTCTCAATGGTATTACTGACAATAAAGATTACCAGCGTCTATCTCGTGAGTCTTCTGCTTTTTACAATGCTTTCTTTTTAGACCTCGAAGATGGGGGAATTTATTTCAACGTACTAGCGAATGGGATTCCCTATTTAGGAGGAGGTAATGAAAGAGGTAAGGGCAGTCACTCGATGAGTGGTTATCATTCCTTTGAATTATGTTATTTGGCCGCCGTTTATACCAACTTATTGATTACGAAACAGCCAATGGATTTTTACTTTAAACCTATCCCTGGCGGATTTCCCGATAATATTCTACGGGTATCACCAGACATTTTGCCGCCTGGTTCAATCAAAATTGGCAAGTGTGAAATTGATGGTGAACCTTACAGCGATTTTGATGCTGAAGCTTTAACGGTTAATTTACCCAAGACCAACGAACGAGTTAAGGTTAAAGTTCAACTAGTACCAGTTTAATGATTCACTACAGGGGAGGGATGACTAGATACCATCTCCTCCTCTGCCAATTTTGTAAGGGGTTTAAAAATGGGAATTATTCAAGAAATTAAAACTAATGCAGGGGTCAAGATAGCCGTTTTAAAAGGTGATATAGACACTAAATCAGCATCACCTGTAACTGATGAAATCTTGCCGTTGATTGAACCAAAGAGTAAAATTATTCTAGATATGACGGGTGTTCAATATATGTCTAGTGCGGGTTTACGAATGTTGCTATCTGTCTTTAGACAATCTGAAGCTAAAGACGGCAAGCTGGTACTGGTAGGACTGTCAGAAGACCTTGAGGATACTATGTCAATCACGGGATTTCTAGACTTTTTTGTCACAACTAAAACCTTAGAAGAGGGATTAGAAGTATTGTCGTTATAGACCACAAAACATTCTTAATATTACGAGGGAAATAACAATCAATGCCGATAGAAAGAATTGATATTCATCCGACCCATAAGTACGATAACTTTAAGTTACGTTGTGGAAAACCCTTTCCTTTTGGAACGACATTGGTACCAGGAGGGGTAAATTTTTCCATCTATTCCAGTCAAGCTACCTCTTGTACTTTAGTAATCTTTCAAAAGCACGCTAAAGAACCTCTGGTAGAAATTCCCTTTCCCAAAGAATTTCGGATCGGTAATGTCTATTGTATGGTCGTGTTTGATCTAGATTACGAAAATATTGAATACGGCTATCGAATGGATGGCCCAAACAACTTTGCCGCAGGTGATTGGTTTGACAAAACAAAAATTCTTCTCGATCCCTATGCTAAATTAGTTGGCGGTAGAGATATTTGGGGGGTTTTACCAGATTGGGAAGATATTTATCATCACCGTGCCAGAATTGCTTTTGAAGATTTTGATTGGGAAAATGACACGCTCCTCGAAATTCCTCCAGAGGATCAGATTATTTATGAGATGCACGTCCGCAGTTTTACCAAAGATCCTTCTTCGGGAATTAAGGAAAAACTCCGAGGAACTTTCGCAGGCATTAGAGAGAAAATTCCTTATTTGAAGGAATTAGGGGTGAATGCCATTGAGCTAATGCCCATCTATGAATTTGATGAGTTTGAAAACAGTCGCCCGAACCCCGAAACGGGAGAGCTACTTTTAAACTACTGGGGGTATAGTACGGTCTGCTTTTTCGCGCCTAAAGCTGGCTATGCGGCAACGGGGAAACTCGGTATGCAGGGAGATGAACTAAAAGCTCTGGTTAAAGAATTACATAAAAACGGCATTGAAGTAATTTTAGATGTGGTCTTCAACCATACGGCGGAGGGAAACGAACAGGGGCCAACGATTTCCTACCGAGGGATTGATAACAAGACTTATTATATGCTCACTCCAGAAGGTTATTATTTTAACTTTAGTGGGACGGGTAATACCCTGAATTGTAATAATCCTATTGTTAGAGCGATGGTAGTCGATTGTCTTCGTTACTGGGCATCTGAATACCATATAGACGGCTTTCGTTTTGACTTGGCGGCGATTTTAGGTCGTGATCCCTGGGGGACTCCTCTTGCTAATCCACCCCTTTTGGAAAGTTTAGCTTTTGATCCCATTCTCGCCAAATGTAAATTAATTGCTGAGGCTTGGGATGCGGGTGGCCTGTATCAGGTGGGTTCTTTCCCTGCCTATGGACGTTGGGCGGAATGGAATGGGAAATATCGGGATACTATTCGTAAGTTTTTGAAGGGGGAAAGTAATGTTGGTGATGTCGCTCAGCGTTTACAGGGTTCTCCCGATCTCTATGCTCCTTCAGGCAGGGTTCCTGCGACCTCTATTAATTTTGTCTCCTGTCATGATGGTTTTACTTTGATGGACTTAGTTTCCTACAACGATAAACACAATGAAGCTAATGGAGAAAATAACAATGATGGGGGTAATGATAACGACAGTTGGAATTGTGGATGGGAAGGGACGACGGATGATCCAGAAATTAACAAACTCAGACATCGGCAGATTAAAAACGCGATCGCTATTTTAATAGTCAGTCAGGGAGTTCCCATGATTCTGATGGGGGATGAAGTGGGACGCACTAAATATGGAAATAACAACACCTATTGTCATGACAATTCTTTGAACTGGTTAGACTGGTCTTTGTTCAACACGAATAAAGATTTGTTTGATTTTTTCAAAAACTGTATTGCCTTTCGTAAGGCTCACCCTGTTTTGAGAAATTCCCAGCATTTTCAAAACCGAGATTATGTAGGAAGTGGTTATCCTGACATTAGTTGGCATGGAACCCAGGCTTGGTGTGCAGACTGGTCATCTAGTCATGCGATCGCCTTTTTGCTCTGTGGCAAACACGCCAAACAAGGCCAAGTTGAGGATAATTATATCTATGTAGCGATGAATATGCACTGGGAAACAAAATGGTTTGCAGTACCTGGTTTACCCCCAGATAAACAGTGGCATATCTTTGTTAATACTGGAGCCAACTCACCCGAAGATAGTTGGGTACCAGGGACAGAACCTGTCTTAGAAAACCAAGCAGGATTATTGTTGAGAGACCGCTCCATAGTAATCCTCATCGCATCGTAGCAACTCTTTAAAAAAGGACAAGGACAAATTTATGACTTTTGGTGCAACTCTAGAAACAAACAATGGCATCGCTAAAATCACTCTCTCTGGTGAACTCGATAGAAAGGTCGCTCCCGTTTTTCAAGAACAGGTCGAAAAAGCGGCTGCTCAAGACGTAAAAGCACTTGTTCTACTGATGCAGGATCTTGAATATATGGCCAGTGCGGGTCTAAGAGTTCTCATCTTTGCCAAACAACAAATGGGTTCAAAGGTTACCCTCTACGTCGTAGGTGCTCAGGAAATGGTAGTTGATACCATTGAAAAGACTGGTTTCGACCAGAGTGTTGTTATGCTACCTGAATATGATCCAGCAATCATTGAAAAAACATAAACCCGCCCAACGGGCAGAATTAACCTTTTAAAGGTTTTCAAAGATTAAATTCATTTGGTAAGGAATAACGATTATAAATAATTTAAGGTAGAGAAAGGTGTAAAGTATTCTTGCATTCTTTCTCTTAATTATTTTTTATTTTCTCAGTTTGTGTAAAGCACTAATGACTAAATTCAGCTTTTTGAGTAATTGACAATGAAATCTTTAACGGTACCTGGAACATTAGACTCATTAGAGGCTATAGCCGATTATGTTATGGATAATGCAGTAGAAGCTGGTTTAAATAAAAAAGCTTCTTATAAACTCAGATTGGCGGTGGACGAAATTGCTACCAATATTGTTCTTTATGGTTACGAAGAGGCTAACTTACAAGGAGTATTGGACTTGCACTCCACAATTGATAGCCAGGCTTTGACTATCCTAATTGAAGATACAGGTCAATCCTTCGACCCCTCAGAGAAATTGCCAGAAGAATTGGAAAAAATAGAGCAATCAATTGAAAAAAGACCCATAGGGGGGTTAGGAATCTATTTAGCTTTTCAAGGTGTCGATAATTTCAAATACGAACGGGTAGGCGATCGCAATCGAAATATTTTCGTCGTTAATCGGACGGAACCTGAGAAAAAAGAAATTTAAGCTGAGATCAATGTTTTATGAATCGTTAGATTCTCTGTTCGATAAAATTAAGCGTCACCAAGGATTGCCAATAATCGTAAAACTACTCCAGTAATAAGGATGACTCAAGTCTTTATTACTGAATGATTTACGGCTTTCTATCGGAAGTGACTCCAAAGAAATCGTCAGGTCATTACCAATGCTCATCTGTTGATTTTCAATCTTAACTTGATTATGAAGTAAGCTTAGTTGAGCCCGTCGTAGCGATTCGGCTTTAGTCGGAGATTGTTTTAACTGATTATAAAAACTACTCATTAAGGCCAATGTTCCTTGATCGCTGACATACCACAGGCTACCCAAAGCAGTTCTGACTCCCGTTTTGACGGCTAATCCTGCAAATCCTAATTCGGCATCTAGATCACCGACCGCAGTTCGACAGGCTGAGAGAGTTAACAGATCAATCGGTCGATCTAATCCCAAATTTGCAAATTCATCTAGGGTGAGCTTACGATCACTGAAAACGACAAAAGATTTGTTGCGATCGCCAGGTTTAAATTCTCCATGAGTCGCCAGATGCACCAGACTAAACTGATTGGAGTTAAGCGCGCGTTTAAAATTATCGACCGTAAAATTTCGGTTTAAAAATACCTTCCCTGGCCAAAGCTTTTCAGCTACTTCTGTTAACTCAATAGGGACAGAGGGTAAAGGGTTTTGATCGGAAAATGTATCGGCTCCCATCGCCAAAACTTGCGCTCCCCGCAGATCTTGACGAGTTGTATTAGTCAGAGAAAGACTGGGAATTAAACTCACACTATATTTTTCAATAATATATTGCTGCTTGTTGGCATCATAAAGAGCCGCCAAAGGTAACGATCGCAATCCCCGATCCAAAACAAAAGTCAAATTTGTCACCCCTTGGACTTTGAGACTCTCTTCAATCGGTGAAATTAACCATTGATAAAGATCCTTAGCCTGGGGCAAGAATTTTTCCGCAGGAGCCACACCGACCAAATTTTGTTCAAACTTTCGGGTCGTATTTAAAACATCTTTACGGGTTACACCTCTGACAAACATAGGCGGAAGAATGCCTTGTTCTGTAACAACAATTAGTCCTAACTCGTCAGTTGCCTTGGGTTCAGACTTAACATTGACAATAGGATTATTCGGATCTTGAAATTCCCACTGTATTGCATTAGTAATATTGGAATTAACAGGAGCAGGACGAAAATAAACATAAATCAAGGCTGATTTTACCCCCGTAGCCCGCTCAACTTCCCGTAACAGCGTTGGGGCCTCTGATAACTCTGCTTCAATACTGCTTCCAGTCAATTGAGAAATGCCGAGATAAGTTGTATAATCTTGAGTAAACCGTTCATCAATATCTTTAACCGACTTAATTAGTAATATTTCTGGCGAAAGAACTCTTGTTTCTAATTTATTTGGGGGAACTTCTTGTAATAGTTGGTTAGGAGTGTTTAGGACTGGAACACCCGATAATGGAGTAGGCGTGGGAGTAGGAGTAGGAGTAGGAGTAGGAGTAGGAGTAGGAGTAGGAGTAGGAGTAGGAGTAGGAGTAGGAGTAGGAGTAGGAGTAGGAGTAGGAGTAGGAGTAGGAGTAGGAGTAGGAGTAGG
>JBEIFD010000029.1:0-13368 GCA_040382535.1 Merismopediaceae cyanobacterium | reverse complement strand
TGATTATGAGAAATTTAGAGCATTTTTGATTCATATAATTGGTATTATTTCAGTGGAAAGACTAGAAGCAAAATTAAAACAACAACAAGATATTTTGCAGAGAATAAAATCAGAGTTAGGTACTCTTCAAAAGAAAAGAAATGATCTTGCCCATACCCATCTTAAAGAAATAACACCCCGCTATGATGCGCCTTCCGTAACTTATAACAATTTTCTCAAAATCTATGATCTGTTACAAAAAATTGAATCAGACCTTAATACTTTGTAGTTTTTGGTATATTATAAGCATGGGCGATTCTGGCATCGTTGGCATATTTAAAGATACTCCCACTATCAGCGATCGCTATCTAGTAAATACAGAAAAGTGCGTAGGAAAAACTAATATTTTGATATACTGAATGAATTAATTGGGCTAAATTGACCGATGACACTTGCAACCGACCGTCCGATTCAACAGAAGCCGCTCAACTTCAACGAATTTCTAGCCTGTTATGATGGCGACAATCGTTATGAACTGATTGATGGGGAGGTATTTGACTTGGAACCAACGGCTTCACATGAGGAAGTTGCGGCTTTTATTACTACAAAAATTTGCGTCCAGATTGACCAAATGGGTTTGCCTTGGTTTGTCCTTCAGCGAGGACTATTGCGCCCTGCTAACGCTAGTATGACTGCATTTCGCCCTGATGTGGCAGTGATTGATCGTCGTGAGCTTATTAAAGAGCCGCTCTGGGGTAGTCAGTCTCTCCTCACATTAGGCAGTTCGATTAAATTTGTGGCGGAAGTTGTTAGTAGCAATTGGCAAAATGATTATGCGCGTAAAGTTGAAGATTATGCGGTTTTAGGTATTCCTGAATATTGGATTGCGGACTATGCTGGATTGGGTGGTATTCGACACATTGGTAAGTCAAAACTACCCAGTCTTTCTATTTGTACGCTGGTAAATGGGGAATATGATATTCAGCAAGTGCGCGGTAATCAAAGCATTGTTTCGACCACATTTCCTTGACTGAAATTAACAGCCGAACAAGTTTTAGGTACTGCTGGCTAAATTGATCTATCTTCGGCGATCGCGCTTAGAATTATTCTGATACCGTTGGCACATTTAAAGATGATCCCACTATCTGCGATCGCTGTGATGCAGTCTTAAAGGGAGAATTTTAGAAGCGATCGCTACTTAAAATTAAATTTGGTATAATTTAACAATCTTTAGAGAATCAAATTCAATGAATGCTCTTAAATACAGAACTACAATTAAAAATGGTCAACTAGATTTACCGAACCTTGACTTACCTGAAGGAACAGTAATCGAGGCTATTTTATTAATGGTTGAATCAAATGAAGGCGATGAAACCGATTATTTGCTCTCGACGGAAGCGAATCGTCAGCATTTAAAAGAAGCGATCGAGTCACTCAAAAATCCGCAAAACTATATCTATGTAAACTCTGCTGATTTATGAGAAAAATCGCCTTCTTAAGCCGCAGTTTTGATGAGTTTAACCAATGGGCAATTGAAGACAAAAAAATCTACGCCAAGATTGTTACTCTCATTAAAGACATTGAGCGTGATCCTTTTTCAGGATTAGGAAAACCAGAAGCTTTAAAACACGATCTATCTGGGCTATGGTCACGCAGAATTACTCAAGAACATCGGCTAGTCTATCGCATTTCTGACGAAGAAGTTGTGATTATTTCCTGTAGATTTCACTACTGATTTATTGTCTTTTTCCCAAAATCATTATTGCTACTATTTGTTTTATCTATGCCTATTATTTCTCCTATCTCCAATATTTCTCAACTCTATGAAACTGACCCGACTCTTTGGTTAGAGAAAACGATTGAGTTTCTAAAAAGCGATCGCCTAGATCAACTAGATATTGAAAATCTGATTGAGGAGTTAGAAAATTTGGGCAAAAGGGATAAAAATAAGGCGGCTAGTCTTTTAGAACAGATTATTAGATATCTATTATTGTTACAATATTGGACAGCAGAGTATGATAATAATGCGTCTCATTGGGAGGCGACGATAGACAGTTTTCGGACTCAGGTAAGACGACATTTGACCACAACTTTGTATCAATATCTAGAACAAGACTTGAGTATTATCTATCAAGATGCTCAACGATATACTAGCAAAAAAACTCGCTTACAAAACTTACCAACGCATTGTCCCTACAGCTTAGAAAACTTGCTAGATTCTAGCTGGTTGCCCTAAACTTATAACTTTAATGATTGACCACTTTATTTTTCAATAACATTATGGCTCCTCAAAAAAATGGATTTACTCCCCAAGTAAAGCAGCAAAACCCCAGGTTCCTGAAAATCAAAAAGCTCTCATTGCTCAAAAAGTGACGGAATTAATTGAACAGGAATTCAAACCCCATTACATTCAAGAACCGCCTACTGATCATGACTTTAATTATTTAGTGGATATCTTTGGTAAATGGTATCGCTGCTGGTTTTATATTTGTGGAACCTATAATTGCCCTGGCCCTAACGCAATGGTTCCTTCCTTTGAAGCAAAGTTTACTCGTTTGGAATATGTCAATCCCAATAGTTTTAGCTTGGCTTATTTTCGTCATACGGGGCAATGGTGGGAAGTTTTTACTGACTTAACCTTGGAACAAGCTTTAGATGAAATTAAAAACAATGTTATTTTTCATCCCAGTTAAAAAGACAATTCCCGATTATTCTTAACTCAGCGCGATCGCGGTTGGAATGATTTGCTCAGGGCGGGAACCTTTGTGGTCGATCCAGGGATTTGCGATCGCGTCTATTTTCATGGATCCCTAAGTATAACAAGGCAGAACATTAGAAAAAATTTTAATTTTTAACATCTATCCAGTTATAGAAATCGCTTAATTAGGTTATAACTGTCAAAGGAACCCTATTCCCCTTGTTTGCCACCAAAAGTATTAATACAGTCTTTAATCTACTTTATAAAACTCATATTGACCAATAACCGTAATATGATCGAGAATATGGAAAAAATCGCCTCTAATCTCCAATCTGAGAATGATCACTATCTGTCAGTGGATTTTATTGAATCAGAATCTGAGCAAGACTCGGCTGACCCAGAAACGGCAGAAGGGGAATTAGTTCAGGTTCCTTGGCATGAAGAATTTAAGTTTCAGGATGACGTGCTTCATGCGACTGACACCATTATTTTTGACCGCGTTTTCACGAAAAAAGCTAGACCCACTCGCTCTTCTCCCCAGACAAAGAAGGGATTAGAGCGATTAGTGACTCCCTGGGGCGTGGGGGCTTTATGTTGTTTTTTAGTGGCCAATGGTCTTTTAACCTGGTCACAATTCTCTCCTGTTCCAAATACTTCCGCGATCGCTTCTCAATTCTTACCCAATCTCAATCCCTTGGGTAAAGACTATCTCCACCTCCTCAATTTGTCCCAATCTGGTTCCGAAAGCTTAGATTTAGACTCTTTAAGCCATTTATCACCCGAAAAGATTAAAGCTCAACCCGCGATCGCCAATCTTCCTGTCCCTTCTTCGACGATCCCTGCAACCATTCCCGCGCAAATAGCTGTTCCCCCCCTCTCGAATAACAGCCTGACCGATGTCCTGTTGCCTCCCTCTTTACAACTGCAAATGCCCTATGCTCCTAGCTCCGTAGAAACGATCGCCTCTGTTCCGAATCAATCGCCCCCCCGTAGGGTTCCCCCAAAATTTACCGTTGTCAATCCTCCCACTCGTTCCATTCCGACCGTTGCGGTCAATCCTTCCTATACGGCTCCCCGTTCCCTGTCATCCATTCCTTTACCCCCACCGCCGCCCCCACCCACTGCTCTGATTCAAACACCGACGGCTCCTCCGCTTTCTAATAATCCATCTCCTGTCACGGCTCCTAATGTTCCCCCCAATTTAAGTGCATCAGAGCAAATATCGCGTCAAATCACCAACCAGGAAGTGAGACTGGAAATGAATACGTCTCCAACTACGGCGGAAGGATTTAATCAAAAAACGCGCAAAAAACTACAGAACCTTTACAATCAAAGTCAGGGGGGATCGGCAACGTCGGATCTGGATTCTACAAAGACCAATAGCCTGATCCAAGAACTCCAACAACTCAATCAGCCAGAATAACAATGGGTAATGTCGATGGGTTTGCTAGATCGAATCGGACGGGTGATTCGCGCTCAAATTAATAGTCTAGGAAATGAAGCGCAAGATCCAGAGAAATTGCTGGAAGAGATGACCGCGCAGATGGAATTAGAGTTGATTGAGATGCGCCGCGCCCTGGCTGAAGCGATCGCAACCCATAAAAGTATGGAGAGACAAAAATCGGCTCATCAGCTTAATGCCCAAAAATGGTACGAACGCGCCCAATTAGCCATTGATAAGGGAAATGAAGCCCTGGCAAAAGAGGCCCTGGTGAATCGACAATCCTATCTGGGTAATGCCCAAGGAATTGAAAGTCATCTAGGGGAACATTCCCAGGTGATTCAACGAGTCAAGCAGGAATTACAAACCCTAGAACGGAAATATGGGGAAGTTCGGGCAAAAAAAAGCCTATATTTGGCCCGATTGCGATCGGCGGTGGCGACTCAGAAATTGCAAGAAATTGTTGGTAATTGGAATGATGGCAGTGCTACCAGTGTTTTTGAGCGTATGGAATCCAAAATTCTGGAATTAGACTCTGAAAATGAGCTATTAACCCAGTATCGTGATCCTGTCGAAAAACAATTTAATGCCCTGGAAGGCGATCGCGTTATTCAATCCGAGTTAGAACAACTCAAGGCCAACCGCCGCAATTTACCGCCGAATTCTCGTTAAATAGGTGATAAATTATTAAATGTGAAAGTTTTATTTTTGAGCAATGGTCACGGAGAGGATTTAAACGCCAGCTTGATTTTGGGAGCTTTGCGATCGCTTCACCCTTCTCTCCAAATCGGGGCTATGCCCTTGGTGGGAATGGGGAATGCTTACCGTCGTTTGCAAGTTGAAATCATTGGCCCTACCCAAAATTTACCCTCTGGGGGAATTATTTATCTTAATCCTTGGAATTGGGTGAAAGATATCACCTCTGGTTTAATTGGTTTAACTTTACAGCAAATTAAAGCGGTTTTACAAGAAAAAAACAACTGTGATCTGCTGATTGCTGTTGGAGATATTGTTCCCATCGCGATCGCCTATCTGACGGGTCGGCCCTTTGTTGCTTTCATTGTTTCGACTTCTAGTTATTACGAAGGAAAATTACGATTACCCTGGATTACGGAGTTTTGTTTGCGATCGCCGCGTTGTCAACGGGTTTTTACCAGAGATGGGTTTACTGCCGAAGATTTACAACAGAGGGGCATAAAAAAAGCGATTTTTGCGGGTTATCCCATCATGGATGTTTTGCAATCTAGCCATTATGATCTCGAACTTGAACCAAATCTCCCGATGATCGCCCTCTTACCAGGAAGCCGTTTACCTGAAGCGATTCACAATCTCCAACTGCAACTTCAGGCCTGTGAAGCGATCGCGTTAAAACGTCCTGTGCAGTTTCGAGCGGCCCTAGTCCCTAGCATTACCGAGGAGGATTTACAGGCCTTAGCCCAAAAAATAGGTTGGCACTATCACGGCTCAGGAAAATTGGTTAATCCTGATCAAAATCTCTGCGTTAATTGTTATTGGGATGCTTTTGCGGATATTTTACAACAATGCGATCTCGCGATCGGGATGGCGGGAACGGCGGTTGAGCAAGCAGTCGGTTTAGGCAAGCCCGTTGTGCAAATCCCAGGAGCAGGGCCACAGTTTACCTATGCCTTTGCAGAAGCTCAGATGCGATTATTGGGAAGTTCAGTTAAAACCATTGGAAAAAGTCCAAATGATGATAGTTTATTTGAAAATGTAGCTAAAAATATTGACAAAATTTTAGATGATTCTGACTATTTAGACACTTGTTTGCAAAATGGCAAGCAAAGAGTTGGAGATGCTGGAGGTTCGGTCGGCATTGCCCAAGGAATTCTAGAATTAATTTGATCTGAAAATTTTGCGAATAGACCCTTGCCCATCAAAATAAAAATGAAAAACCCAATAGAAATTAGGAATCGGAAATGCGATCGCCTTCTTCTCAAGTACTTGTCCCATTTTTGTTTTAATCAAAAAAGAAAATTTTCCACCATTCTGACAACCTCCTTTTTGGCTCTCTTGTTCTATTCAACCGCCGCGATCGCAGGAGTCCCCAATGGAACCTGGCTATCGAAACCGCAAATCCGATTTTATTCTTCCAATAATGCCCTAAGCCAGTTGATGAGAGAGATCAAAGAACAGCAGTATCGGGTCGTATTTTTGGATTTTAGGGGAGTGTCTGACGAATTGCAACAGATAGTCACAGCAAAAGCCAGAGAACAAAAGCTCATCCCCATTATTTGGGTTCAATCTCCCCAATATCGCTCCCTCAGCGTAGCAGAAATTATTGATGCGGCTCGTTATGGGGATGGGATTCAAGTGGATGACCATTTTTTTGCCCATTATTCCCCCAGGGATTTTCAGGCTCTCACTCTCCAATATAAAAAGTTTATTTTTTGTAGTATTCAGCCCTTCCAAGCTTCTTTAGTGCCATCCTATGGATGTAATCAGCTTGATATTCAATGTTACACTCCCCAGACCTTTCAGAGTTGCTTAAGCTTAGCCGATCGCCTGAAGGCAGTAGTCAGTTTGTCTGATAAAAACACCTTCCAATATCGGGAAAAATTAGAAGGCCGACGTTTCAATGTTTTTTTATGGCCCTATCGCAATAGGCGTTGGGAGCCAACTTCCCAAAACCCCAGATCAGGATTACCTTGAAATAACTTGGCGCATCAATTTTTTTTGATGTATCTTGGAGGAGTCAAGCTTCAATTGAGCAGGAATGCGATCTTGCAAGTTAATTCCAGCAATGTCCATAGAGTAACTGTGGAGCTAAATTAGTGGAAAATCAACTAATTATCAAAAAATTATCCTTTTTAGACCAATTTCTAACCCTGTGGATTTTTCTAGCAATGATTATTGGCGTATCTATCGGCCATTTTATTGCTGGGACAGAAGACTTTATTAATCAATTTCAGGTCGGCACAACCAATATTCCCATCGCGATCGGCTTAATTTTAATGATGTATCCGCCCCTTGCCAAGGTACGCTATGAAGAATTGGGAGATGTCTTTGTCAATGGTAAAATTCTCGTTTTATCTTTATTGCAAACCTGGGTTATTGCACCGATTTTGATGTTTTCATTGGCGATTCTTTTTCTACATAATTACCCAGAATATATGACTGGCTTAATTATGGTGGGAATAGCACCTTGTATTGCGATGGTTATTGTTTGGAGTGAATTGGCCAGAGGAGATAGTGAATTTACGGCAGGGCTAGTTGCTTTCAATAGTCTTTTTCAAGTTCTCTTTTATAGTGTTTATGCCTGGTTTTTTGTCTCTATTCTGCCGCCCTTATTTGGATTACAAGGCAGTATGGTGAATATCAGCATTGCCGAAATTGCCCAGAGTGTTTTTATTTATCTCGGTATTCCCTTTTTGGCGGGCTTTTTTACCCGTTATTTTTTAATTAAGCTAATGGGGAAACATTGGTATTATGAAAATTTTATTCCCAAAATTAGCCCAATTACCTTGATTTCGTTGCTATTTACGATTGTTGTTATGTTTAGTCTAAAGGGAAATCTAATTGTACAAATTCCCTTGGATGTGATTCGTATTGCGATTCCCCTCGTCATCTACTTTGCCATTATGTTTTTCGCCAGCTTCTATATGGCCTGGAAAATCAAGGCAGACTATTCCAAAGCGGCAAGTGTGGCCTTTACGGCGGCTGGCAATAATTTTGAATTAGCGATCGCGGTTTGCATTTCTGTTTTTGGGATCAACTCAGGCGCGGCCTTTGCGGCAGTGATTGGGCCGTTGGTGGAAGTTCCTGTTTTGATTAGTTTAGTGAATGTTTCCCTTAGTCTTAAAAAACGTCTCTGGGCAAACAGTCTCTAACTTGTTTAAGGGTTAAATTTTTAACAATCTAAATCGGCTCTGACTTTAATACTTTAACTTTATTTGATGAAAACGACCTTTCCTAATCCATCTATCGAAATTGTTGCTGGTTTCCATGCCCTGTCCGATCCCCTACGGATTCGGGTGATAGAACTACTGCGATCACAAGAATTATGCGTTTGCGAATTGTGTGAACAGCTAGAAACGTCCCAATCTAAGTTATCTTTTCACCTAAAAACCCTTAAAGACGCAGGTTTCCTCCGTTCTCGCCAACAAGGACGCTGGATTTACTATAGCCTTAATCTCGCTCAATTTTTAGCTCTAGAAGAATATCTGGCAGAATATCGCCGATTTAGCCCCGTTTTACCTGCTCGCTCTTGTCCAGAGCCAAATTAGCCCATCAATTTTTTAAGAGATATTTTTCTTTTTTGCACTCCATCCCCTCTTGACAAATCAATTTTTTTTGAAATAATAAGAAAAGAAAAATTTTATTTTATTAGTTTGTGTCTAGCATGACCCAGCGATCCTTCCACGTTGTCAGGCAGCAATTTAGGGAAATTCTAGCAGAAGCTTTGGGAACTTTTATCCTCGTTTTTGCGGGAACGGGGGCAATTATGACCCATGAAATTAGTGAAGGAGCGATTACCCATTTAGGAATTAGTTTTGTTTTTGGGGCGGTCGTTACTGCCTTGATCTACGGACTGGGGCATATTAGTCAAGCTCATTTTAATCCTGCTGTCACTCTCGCTTTTTGGTCGAGTGGTTTTTTCCCTAGAAATCGAGTTTTTCCCTATATTTTGGCTCAATGCCTGGGTGCGATCGCGGCTTCTCTAACGCTGTTACTTTCCTTGGGCAAGGTAGGAAATTTGGGCGCAACGATTCCTTTAGAGGGAAATTGGCTACAATCCTTGGTCTTAGAAGTAATTTTAACCTTTATTCTCATGTTGGTTATCTTAGGCTCAGGCTTAGACCGACGCGCACCCTTGGGTTTTGCTGGAATTGCGATCGGTTTAACCGTTGCCCTAGAAGCCGCTTTTATGGGGCCAATTACAGGTGCAAGCATGAATCCCGCCCGTTCCTTGGGGCCAGCTTTGGTGAGTGGAGTCTGGGAATCCCATTGGATTTACTGGATCGCACCAATTGTTGGAGCGCAATTAGCCGTGATTGTTTATCGAGTTTTATCTAATGATTTTCGAGATTTTCAAGGAAAAGAACAATGGTTGTAAACGCAAGTTTTGGGGAAGATTGTAGGGGCGAATTGCGTTCGCCCATTATATGCAATAAATCTATTGTTCCAATTTCCAGAGAACAAAAAAGTCAGTAATTAATTGCTGATGGTTCGGATTTAATTTAGTTCACTTTATCTTCATAAAAATCATGAAAAAAGTCATGTTTGTGTGTAAAAAAAATTCTGCCCGTTCCCAAATGGCGGAAGGCTTTGCAAAAACCCTCGGAAAAGGACAGATCGAAGTCACCAGTTCAGGATTAGAAGCCAGCCAAGTTCGTCCAGAAGCGATCGCCACCATGAAAGAAATTGGTATTGATATTACCGATCAAACTTCCAAAGCTTTAGGTGAATTCAAGGCAGAGGATTTTGATGTGGTGATTTCCCTTTGTGGTTGTGGAGTAAATTTACCCGAAGAATGGCTTTTACGAGAAACATTTGAAGATTGGCAGTTAGATGATCCCGCCGAACAACCTGAAATTTTTCCCAGAGTACGGGACGAAATCAAAGTAAAAGTAACGCAACTCATTGATTCTTGTGTTTAGGAAAATTCATGATTGATTCAAGATCAACTCCCCAAACAGTTCAGCCCATTGCAGAAAATCTCTGGTGGGTCATCCCCCATAAACTAGCAGGAGTCCGTAAGCCAGAACCCCAAGAAATAGCTGAATTACAGACCGCAGGAATCGGCGCAATCGTTTCGGTCATGGATGACCCGTCTAATCTAGATTTATACCAAGAGATCGGTCTTCCCCATCTCTGGTCTCCAACTAAGGGAGGAACAGCACCGAGTCCAGAACAGATTCAAGAACTACAAGCCTTTGTTCAAACACAAAATAATCTGGGAAAAGCCGTAGCAGTTCATTGTACGAGTGGAAGACGACGTACAGGGACAATCTTAGCCGCCTATCTGATTGAGACGGGTTTATCTTATACTGAAGCGATGCAAACGATTTTGGAGGCTAATCCCGATGTTGAACTCAGAGAAGCTCAAATAATATTTTTAAAAGAGTTGGCCAGTTATGACTAAATTTGACCATCCGCCGCGTATTTTATTTTTGTATGGCTCTTTGAGAGAGCGTTCCTACAGTCGCCTAGCCGCCGAAGAAGCCGCCCGTATTATTGAAGGATTTGGCGCAGAAACTCGCTTTTTTGATCCCCGTGAATTGCCGATCTATGGCAGTGTTCCCGATACTCACCCGAAAGTCCGGGAATTACGGGAATTAAGTCAGTGGTCAGAGGGTCAAGTTTGGTCATCTCCTGAGCTACATGGCAACATTAGCGGTATTATGAAAAACCAAATTGACTGGATTCCCCTAACGATTGGCTCAATTCGTCCGACTCAAGGTAGAACGCTTGCGGTGATGCAGGTTAGCGGTGGTTCTCAATCCTTTAATGCGGTGAATACTCTGCGAATTTTAGGTCGTTGGATGCGGATGTTTACTATTCCTAATCAATCCTCTATTGCCAAAGCCTATCAAGAATTTCATGAAGACGGAACGATGAAAGAATCTGCTTACCGCGATCGCGTTATAGATGTGATGGAAGAACTTTACAAATTTACGATTTTGTTGCGAGATCACGTAGATTACTTAACAGATCGCTATAGTGAACGAAAGGAAAAATAAATTAAATTTTGTGCTTAATTCCTAATCTTTTAAGAAAATTTTAAAGAGTATCAAGTCAATGATTCTCACGTCAACTGACTAAGCTGTTCTTAGTCTGGGATGCGAAAATCAGTTACACTGGGTCAAGGATGTCACCCTTTTTTTATAAACTCAGAATTGAGAAAAAATTGGCGATCAACTTATTATCTCTGGCCTAGCTACACTATGGCGATTAAACGTTCAACTTCGTCCTCTAATGAACCCGATAAAGCAACTCCTACAACAGAAGAAACCCTTTTAAAACCGACCCTCACGCCTGAAGAAGTTGGGAATAATGAAGAAACCATTCGTCCCCAAACCCTAGATGAATATATCGGGCAAAAAGACCTGAAAGAAGTCCTCAAAATTGCCATTCAAGCCGCCCAAAACCGCCAGGAACCCATTGATCATCTCTTACTCTACGGCCCGCCTGGATTGGGAAAAACGACCCTTTCTTTGATTTTGGCAACGGAAATGGGCGTGAAGTGTAAAATTACGGCGGCTCCCGCCCTAGAACGTCCGAGGGATATTACGGGACTCTTAATTGGCTTACAACCAGGAGATATTCTTTTTATTGATGAAATTCACCGATTAAATCGCTTGACGGAAGAATTACTCTATCCTGCGATGGAAGATTATCGGTTGGATATCACGATGGGCAAGGGAAAAAGTGCCACGATTCGCAGTTTATCGCTCAATAAATTTACTTTGATTGGCGCAACAACCAAGGTGGGGGCTTTGACTTCTCCCCTCCGCGATCGCTTTGGACTCATTCAACGATTGCGATTTTATGAAGTAGATGAATTAACTTTGATTGTGTTGCGGACGGCTCAAATTTTGGCGACTCCCATTAGCCCAGGAGGAGCGGAAGAAATTGCCCGTCGAGCTAGGGGAACACCGCGCATTGCCAATCGGTTACTCAAACGGGTGAGGGATTATACCCAAGTTAAAAAACAACCTGAAATTACCGCCGAACTAGCGGCTGAAGCTCTGAACTTATATCAAGTGGATCAACGGGGTTTGGATTGGACGGATCGCTTGGTATTGAGTACCTTAATTCATCAATTTCAGGGCGGGCCAGTGGGATTAGAAGCGATCGCGGCGGCCACGGGAGAAGATAGTAAAACCATTGAAGAAGTTTATGAACCCTATCTATTGCAAATCGGTTATCTCAATCGTACTCCAAGGGGAAGAATGGCATCAGCGGCGGCCTATGAACATCTGGGATTAGTGCCACCCAAATCGCTTTTAATAGATCAACTCAGTCTTTTTCAATCAGAAATAATATCGGAATAAATAAGAATATTTGATGACAAAAATTTAATAATTTAATTCTCAAACTATGGTACTCTTAAAGCGTTTAAATAGACAACTTAAGGAGTATTTCCATGAATCCTGCTGATGCAGCAGCCCAAATTAATCCCTTCGTAATTTTTGCCCTACAAGCGATTACGGCTCTGGGTGCTAAGGTTATTGGGGCAATTTTATTATGGTTAGTCGGGCGTTGGTTAATTAATTTTGCGGTCAAATTATTGTCCAAAAGCCTGAAACGTCAGAGCATGGACATTACCATTGTCACCTACATCACCAATGTTCTCTCTGTCACCTTACAAATTATCCTCGTCGTTGCCATTCTCGGTTTCTTTGGCATTGAAACCACTTCCTTTGCCGCGTTATTAGCCGCAGGTGGTATCGCGATCGGGGCTGCTTGGAGCGGTCTTTTGGCTAATTTTGCCGCAGGTGCTTTTCTCGTGATGTTCCGTCCCTTTAATGTCGGTGATTTTATTGCCGCAGGGGGGGTTACGGGAACCGTTGAAGAAATTGGCTTGTTTGTCACAACGTTAAATACTCCTGATAATGTTAGGACAATTATTGGCAATAACAAAATCTTTGCTGATAATATTCAGAATTTTTCTGCTAATGCCTATCGAAGAGTTGATCTGGTTGCCCAATTAAATCATTCCGTTGATGCTCAAGCCGCCATTCAACTCTTAAAAGAACAATTAAGCACGATTCCCAATGTCATGGCTGATCCTATTCCTGATGTAGAAATTTTGGAATTTAATCTCTCTGGCCCTGTGTTGGCAGTGCGTCCCTATTGTCACACGAATGACTATTGGCAAGTTTATTTTGATACGAATAAGGTTATCCGAGAATCCTTTGGCGATGCGGGTTATCCTGTTCCTGAACAGCATTATCAAATTCGTCAAGCGGCTTAATTTTAAATTATTGATTTTAAAAACAGAAGGGGGCGATCGCAGAAAAGTTGCGTTATCCCTCTTTTTTTTGTGGCGATCGCGATTTTAGGGAGTCGAGAAAAATCTGAGAAAATTCAGTAAGATAAGTTTTTGGGTTGTTTTTACGGGAAAGTAGCAGGAAGTTTGAGTTCGATGCCTGCTTTGGTGGCAAGATCGGTAATGTTATTGGTGAAGTCGGTAATATTGGGAGCATTCCAGTTTGGAACTAAGCATAAATACTCAAGCAAGATGAATTGTTAAGATAAGCACAACGAAGTCGGAGAATCTGAGAGA
>JBEIFD010000028.1:0-13375 GCA_040382535.1 Merismopediaceae cyanobacterium | reverse complement strand
TGAGCTTCAGGGACTAAACGGGGATCGGTGGTCAAAATACCAGGCACATCGGTATAAATTTCGCACAAATCCGCTTTCAATGCCGCCGCCAATGCCACCGCCGAGGTATCCGATCCCCCTCGTCCCAGGGTCGTAATTTCTAGATGATCAATACTACTAATTCCCTGAAAACCCGCAACCACAATCACCTTACCTTCATCTAGATGGTGCTTAAGGCGATCGGGTTTAATTTCTAAAATCCGCGCTCGGCTATGTTCTGCTTCCGTGACAATGCCCACTTGCGCCCCTGTGAGGGAAATGGCCGCCTGTCCCAATTCCTGAAGAGCCATGCTGAGGAGAGCAATGGAAACCTGTTCCCCCGTCGAAAGTAGCATATCCATTTCTCGACGACTAGGATTCGGAGAAATCGCCTGGGCCAGATTGACGAGGGTATCGGTGGTTTTTCCCATCGCAGAGACAACCACCACCACAGAATGACCATCGCGTACTGTTTTCTGAACTCGTTGGGCAACGGCTTGGATGCGATCGACGGTTCCGACGGAGGTTCCACCGTATTTTTGGACAATTAGGGACATGGGCGTTTATGCAGGGACAAATTAGGAATGAAGATTGATGCTCGATTCTCTAAAATAACAAATCTCTAGGGAGAAAATGAATCGATTTTACATTTCTTCCTAAATAGAGAGAAAAGCAATACAGAAAAACAAACCCAGAAAATGAAATCCTGGGTCAAAAAATCATGTACTTATCCTAATAAAGGTAATAAATTATCGGACACTTTTGGACTCACGAGCCATTGCTTTGAATTTATCCAAACTGGGGCCAGGATTACGACGACTCAGGCTGGGTGCAAAAGTTTGGGTTGCAAATTTGACTTCAGTGGGTTCAACCTTAACGGGGGCGGGCGCAACCAGGACGGTAGCAGTCTCTACTTTTGCGGTTGTCTTTCCTTTACTTTTAACCGAAGTTTTCTTTGAAGCGGGCTTTTCGGTTGCTACGACGGGTTCAGCTTTCACCGCAGGAGCGGGAGCTACTTCAGAGGAATTGGGAACTTCTGTTTTGGGAGCTTTGGATTCATCTAACTCTACAAAAAATTCGTTTTTCTTCCCACCAAATAAATTTTTGAACATGGACAAGTTTTCCCTCGATTTTTAATGTTTGATATAGATAACAAGAATGAAAAAATAACTGACCGACTCTAGCCAACGGTTATTTCAAATTCAAAATAACGACTAATTCTCTTCCTTAATCAAGCCAGAATACGGTAACCTAACGCAATATTTTTTTACAAAACTTAACAATGCAGTCTCATTTTTCAGGGATGGACGAAAAAGGCGATTGCCTCTCCCTGATGTAAAAAACGCGATCGCTAATTGATTAATTGATAGTTTCAAAAAAGCGATCGCTCCTTACTGATTAGATAAAACTCAATAATGTTATTAATAAGAATCAGAAATCTTATCAATAGCCATTAGTCACAAGTTAAGACGCAAAACTAGTTGTCAAGGGAATTTGGAAGAAAAAACTGTCACTTCCTTGTTGCCTTTCAGGAAAAGGTGCAACGATTAGCTTACATATTCAACTTTTGTCGTCGTTTAACAATTCCTAGATCTCCGTTTTCAGGAGCAGCAAAATACTTAATAGGGTCATGAACCAATCCCTTTTGAGAGGCGACATAAAAATGATACATCCCTCGATATAAGCTGTCACGAATTTAGATTGCATAATGATGTTGCAGAAAGTCTTGTAACAAGAGTCTTAAGCCCGTTGCCTGTATACGTTTTAGATAATTAACAACTTAGCAATAGACAGAAAAACAAGAGAAATTGTTGGCTATTATATTGGAAACAGAAGCCGTGCATCAGCCAAGAAACTTTGGGCAAGTTTATCTGCTGTTTATCGACACTGTGCCGTTGCTTATACGGATTTTGGGTATCCTATGAGAAGGTTATTCCGAGTAAACGTCATCGAGCAGTCGGTAAAGAGACAGGTCAAACGAATCATGTTGAAAGATTAAATAATACCTTGCGACAACGAATCTCTCGATTAGTACGCAAAAGCCTCTCTTTTTCTAACAATGTAGAAAATCATATTGGGGCAATTTGGGACTTTATACACGACTACAATGCCCAATTAGCAAAGCCTTAAGCCACCACTACGGGCAAATCACTACCTTGCTGTTTAATTTTTTGAAGCTTGACAGGTTATTTTTTTATGGTAAGATCTGTATCTAACGTCTCTCATTAGGAAATTGAAATTTCTTAAAACTTAAGACTGTTTCCATAATCCCTTTTGTTGACTTGATAAAATGTCCTTTGATGACATGATTTATAATCAACTTGGATACACAACACTATCGACACAACCTTATTCTCTGAATCACGATACCATTATGACCATGACATCTAACAAATATCAATCTCTAGTGATGGGGATCGCTACATTAGGAGTAATCTCTGGCTCGACCCTACTGGCTCCTTCTGCCAATGCCTATACGATTGGCTCAATTGGCTCTAACTCTCTTTCCGCTGGAAGTGCGGTTTTCTCTGACTTTACTACCACCACCACCGATCCGAATTGGCTTAATTATGCGATTAATGCTTCGATTGTTGATGGACCAGAACCCAAAGGTCTGCAATTCACTATCGCTACTGGCCCTGTTACAGTCGGAAAAGGTTCTTACAACATTACCTACAAAGTTACAAAAACTGGACTCCCAATCGGCGGTGTTTATGTAAACCAGAATGCTATTAATACGTCTTCTCGGAAAAGCATTTCTTTAACGGCTGGTGGAAGTGATATTACAGGATTTCCTATCGTCAGTAATGATTCTGCTTATTTAGGTTTTATTGTCCCTCCTCTAAATGAGTTCTATGTTACAGATGTTATTACAGTAGGTGATCTTGGTTCCTTAACCTCGGTTTCTAATACCTATCAGGCTGTTCCCGAACCCCTAACAATGTTGGGAGCAATGACCGCCGCCGGATTTGGTGTTGGCTTTAAACGAAAGTTAGCGAAGGCTGGCAAAGCAAAAGCCGAAAAAGCATAGATAATTACCTAAACGATAGGTTGAAATCTAAAGCAGAAAGTACTATCACTTCCTGCTTTTTTTCTGGGCAATTTTTGTTCTGAAGAATCGTAAGCTTTTTTAAAGAGAAAAGTCTCCCATAATTCTGACTTCGGGTTCCAACAATAGGGAGCAATGGGCCTGTACCTGTTCCTGGACATGACAGATCAAATGAAAAATATCCTGGGCTTTAGCATTTCCCGCATTGAGAATAAAATTTGCATGACGATGGGAAACCTCTGCACCACCGATACGATGACCTTTTAATCCCAATTGTTCAATAATCCGAGCAGCATACTGGGGCGTGGGATTGCGAAAAACACTGCCACAACTGGGTTTGTCGTAGGGTTGGGAGTTTTTACGGTGATGTAAATTATGGCTGGTTTGGGCCATCACTTCTTGACGCTCAAATCCCATTTTTAGCTGAAAAGTTGCTTCAATCACTAAGCGGCGATCGCCCTGTAGATTAGAGGTGCGATAACTGAAACCCAATTCTTCCGCCGTCAAGGTTTCTAAGGTTCCATCGGGGGACAGCACCACAGCGTTAATTAAACAATCAGAGGTTGATTGATTATGCGCTCCTGCATTCATTACCACTGCGCCCCCCACTGTGCCTGGAATTCCCACTGCCCACTCTAAACCCAACCATCCCTGTTTTGCCGCTTGCCAGGCAACTTTGGCGATCGGTTCCCCTGCTGATGCGGTAATTCTTCCCGTTTCTCGGTCTAACTTACTCTGACGAAGGTAACGAGTACTGAGTACCAACCCTGGAATGCCCTGATCGCTAATCAAAAGATTAGAACCCGCCCCCAATAACGTTAGCGGTAAATCTTGCTTCTCGAACCAATTAAAAATTGCATACAGATCATCACGAGTCCGAGGAGCGGTGTACCATTGGGCAGCCCCCCCCACTCGATAGGAAGTGTAATCGGCTAGGGAGGTATTGGCATGAATGAGGGTTTGGGTCTGTGCTAATTGAATGGGGGGATGGGAAAAGTTAGAAAAAGTCATGATGCGTTTAGAAGTTTTGCGGCAAGTCAGCAGTTGAATAGTAATGTGATTAAGAAGAGAAGTAAGTAAGATTGAATTACAGCAACTTGTAAAGATTAAAAAGATCAATCTGAAGCCTTAGACCAATCATTTGGTACATGGTTCCTGACTAATTGAAATCTGTAACGAAAGGCAATATTCAAAATAAGACAGACTAGGGGGAACAGTTTGCTAACACATCGGGAATAATTTGATTCAAATTGCCTGCCCCTAAGAATAGGGTCAAATCCCCTGATTGTAAAGCTTTACCTAAAAATTCAGTAAGTTCTAACAAAGAAGGCTGGTAGATCACATTTTTGTGATGCTTACGGACGGCTTTCACCAGGTCTTCTCCTTGAATATTCATGGTATTGGTTTCTCCCGCGCCGTAAATATCTGTCAAGATCACTACATCGGCATCTTTAAAAGAAGTGGCAAACTCTTCTAAAAAAATACTGGTACGACTATAACGATGGGGCTGGAAAATAGCAACAATGCGTGAATATTGACCGTGAGTAACTTTCTGGCGGGCGGCTGCCAAAGTTGCCAGTAGTTCACTGGGATGGTGGGCATAGTCATCAATAAAAGTAATCCCGTTACAAACTCCTTTTAATTCAAACCGTCGTTTTGCTCCCCCAAAACCTGCGATCGCCGCCGCAATGGTTTCAAATTTCACTTCTAGGAGCCGACCCACTGCAACAGCAGCCAAAGCATTACTAATATTATGATCGCCAGGCAAACTCACCTGCATCGTTCCTAAGCATTGACCCCGTTCCCAAACTTCAACGGAACTATGACCAGAAGCATAGGAAATATTTTTAACCGTGTAATCCGCCTGTTTTTCAGGATACAAACTATAGGTGATCTGGGGTTTTAAACTAGACATCACCACTTCACAATCAGCGCAACCGATCAGGGTCTCACAATTCGACTCAAAAGTCTGAAAAATCCCCACAACCTGCTCTAGACTCTGGTAATGGTCGGGGTGGTCTAATTCAATATTGGTAACAATCCCAATTTTTGGGAGGTGTTTGGTTAGGGAACCATCGGATTCATCGGTTTCCGCAACAAGGTACTGCCCCTGACCCAAACGCGCATTGCCGTCCCAGGCATCCACTTCACCCCCAACAATAATCGTCGGGTCTAATCCCGCTTCCAATAAAACATAACCAATTAAACTACTGGTGGTGGTTTTTCCATGAGTCCCTGCCACCCCAATACCGTAATAATCCTTGATGAGAGCCGCTAAAACATCTGAACGGTGAAAAATTGGGCAACCTTTTTCTAAAGCCGATTGGTATTCTTCGTTTTGATGACTAATCGCCGTTGAACAAATGACTTGGGGCAATTGTTCGGATGGATAATCGGGTTTCACTCCCTGCCCCACCGCCAACTTTGTACGCACTGAACCGTTGACGGGCTGAAAAATTTCTAGATTTCTAGCGATTTGCTGATTAAAAATTTTAACGCCGACACCCTGTAAACGCTCGGTAATATGGCTAGGACGAACATCAGAACCCGACACGGGCAATTGACGTTTCGCTAAAACATAGGCCAAGGCAGACATACCAATTCCCCCGATCCCAATAAAATGGAAGGGAAGACCCTCAAAATCAACCGTTTTCATTCTCGAACACTCCTCAAATTCCGCACGTCGTTACTAACTGTAGGCGGCTTTCACCCCCCATACGCGCTATCTATAGTAAGATACTATACGCTATCGTACCAGAACGTATTCCTAAATGAATAGGTATTTACTCGTCAAATACGCTAGTCTTCAAACTTTTTTTACGTCCATCTCCAAAAAGACTGCTCAAGAAATTGTCCTAGACCCTAAATTTACCAACACAAAAGAAAATTTATGAGAAATTATAAATTTGGGGATCGAAGTGTTCTGTCTTCAGGATATGATTAGTGTCATTAATAACTGTATTAATGTATTTAGTTAAGACCACGAGGGGAACAAGCAGTGACTAGAGTAGCTATCAACGGATTTGGACGGATTGGGCGCAATTTTTTACGATGCTGGCTAGGACGAACGAACAGCAACATCGAAGTTGTTGGAATCAATGACACATCCGATCCCAGTACCAATGCCCACTTGTTGAGATATGACTCCATGCTAGGCAAATTCGATGCCGATATTAGCGCGGATGAAAATTCCATTATGGTTAATGGAAAAACGATCAAGTGTGTGTCTGATCGTAATCCTTTGAATTTACCCTGGGCGGATTGGGGAATTGACCTGATCATCGAAGCTACAGGGGTATTTATTGATAATGAAGGTGCGTCCAAACATATCACTGCTGGAGCTAAAAAGGTTCTGATTACGGCTCCAGGTAAAGGGCCAAACATTGGAACTTTTGTCATGGGTGTTAACCATGAAGACTATCAGCACGATGAATATAACGTGATCAGCAATGCCAGTTGCACGACTAATTGTTTAGCCCCCGTGGTCAAGGTTATTCATGAGAATTTTGGCATTATCAAAGGTACAATGACGACCACCCACAGCTATACGGGGGATCAACGGATTCTGGATGCTAGCCATCGGGATCTCCGTCGGGCAAGAGCGGCGGCGGTCAATATTGTTCCGACTTCGACGGGAGCGGCTAAGGCGGTGGCTTTGGTTATTCCTGAAATGAAAGGAAAATTAAATGGGATTGCGCTTCGGGTTCCCACTCCGAATGTGTCTGTGGTCGATCTCGTGGTTCAGGTGGAAAAAGGAACGATCGCTGAACAAGTGAATCAGGTATTGAAAGAAGCATCTGATACTTATTTGAAAGGAATTTTGGATTATACCGAACTGCCTTTGGTTTCTAGTGATTTCAGGGGAACGGATTGTTCTTCTACCATTGATGGTGGTTTAACAATGGTGATGGGCGGCGACATGGTTAAGGTCATCGCTTGGTATGACAATGAGTGGGGCTATTCTCAACGAGTTGTTGATTTAGCTGAATTAATTGCAACAAAGTGGAAATAACTTCCCATTTTAAGGGTAGATGAATTAATTTACCCTTGTTTCTAGTTTTTAGGTTGATTTTTTTTAAGTTTCATGGCATTTATACAGGCAGACGTTGTTTTGCTTGTTTTTTTTTGCGATCGCTCTGTAACGCGAAAAACTATCTTGGAAAAATTAAGATGTAAGATGCGCCCGCCTGGGGCAAAGGAGAATTGATTGACCCATGACCGACAGGATAAGATACAATGTCCTATTGACCTAATTTATTAATACTCAGTTATTAAGGGGGAAATTATTCCTGAACCATTAAACCTGACCGTGAGTTTGCGGGGAACTCTCGATGTACAGGGTACCTATCAGATTTTTCGGCTAACGGGCCTATTGGATGCCTTTTCTGAGCCGACTTTCCGCAAAGTTCTGGGAGATGCGATGAGCAAAGGCCCTGTTAACGTGATTCTCGATCTTTCTACCATTGATTTTCTAGATAGTTCGGGCTTGGGGGCCTTGGTACAATTGGCTAAACAAGCTAACAATCAAGAGGGAAATCTTCATATTGTTACTAATTCTCGTGTTACTCAAACCGTTAAGTTAGTTCGCTTAGAGAAATTTTTGCCTCTGCACGCCACCCTCAATGAGGCGATCGCAGCCTTGCCATCCAAGCCATCTAAAAAGTGATGACGAATGTTGTAATTGAAAACAAGGCTTCGGATTTGTCAGAGGAACAAGGTGATGCTTCAGAGCCTATTTTTGAAGCAAATCTAGCGGCGATGAAAAGCAATGGGCAAAAGAAACCAGGTCATCTGGGTCAATTGTCTCCCAGTTCGTTAGCCTATTTGGGAGATGCGGTTTATGAACTTTATGTCCGCACTCAGTTTCTCTTTCCGCCCAAGCGAGTCTCGGATTATCATGATCGAGTGGTTTCCACCGTTCGAGCCGAAAGTCAGGCCGAGTCTCTCAAGCTCTTAGAGCCTTATTTAACGGAAACAGAAAAAGATATTTTACGGCGTGGAAGAAATGCAGCGTCGGGGTGTCCTCGTCGGTTGTCTCCGAAAGTGTATCAAAAGGCAACGAGTCTGGAAACATTGTTAGGTTATCTTTATATCAACGATCCTACCCGCTTACAAGAGTTGTTAGAATATCTGAATATTGTTGTCTAAGGCTGAATATATTTAATTGATTGTCGATTATTCTTCCTCTTTCCTCTGTTGTTTAAGCTTATCGTGTTTTAAGAATCTCCCCTAAATTCCCTCTGAAAGAGACAAATATTGAACAGAAGGGAAATACAACAAGCGTGTTTTTCTGAATAAATTATTGCTAATTTCTAATTCATCCTAATACTAAAATTTCCATGATAGACAAACCCCGTAGAGGGCAGAAGGCTGGCCGCAAACCGTTCCGTAAAGATGGCGACCAACCCACCTCAAGCCGATCGCCAAAACCTAGATTTAACCGCGAGAATAAACCCCAATTTAATACGGATAAACCGAGAATTAATCGGGCCGATCGCAGTGACTCCTCATCGGAGGAGATTACACCAAGAATTTCCAGAGCCGATAAAAAGGTGATCCCCGATATCGATAGGGCTGGTCGGGAGGAAAAAACACGAAAATTTATACCGTCCTCTAACGCGATCGCCTCGGAAGAAAATACTAGGGAAGAATCCGAAAGCGAAGAGGATAACGATCTGATCTACGGTCGTCATCCCGTGATTGCGGCCATGAAAAGTAATCGCCAACTGAATCGCATTTGGATTACGGCCAAATTACACTACGATCCCCGCTTCCATTCCCTACTCGTAGAAGCCAAAGCCAATGGCGCGATTATTGATGAAGTTGAAAATTTACGCCTCAATCAATTGACCCAGGGAGCCAATCACCAGGGAGTCGTCGCCCAGGTTGCCCCCTATACCTACAAAGAACTAGAAGATTTAATTCAACAGGCCAAAGCCCAACGAACTGATCCCGTGATTGTTATTTTAGATAGCATCACCGATCCCCACAATTTGGGCGCGATTATTCGCACAGCCGAAGCTTTTGGGGCGCAAGGTCTCATTATTCCCCAACGTCGCGCGGTTGGTATTACCTCTGCGGTCATGAAAGTAGCGGCGGGAGCTTTGGAGCATTTTTCGGTCGCGCGGGTCGTCAATCTGAGCAGATGCTTAGAAACCCTAAAAACAGAGGGCTTTTGGATCTATGGAACTGCCGCAGGACAGGGCAAATCTATTCATGATTTAGATTTACGGGGGCCTGTATGTTTGGTGATCGGTTCGGAAGGAGATGGTCTTAGTCTTCTAACCCAGCGTCATTGTGACCAGTTAATGGAAATTCCCCTGGCAGGCAAAACCCCTAGTTTGAATGCGTCTGTTGCGGCGGGAATTACGCTCTATGAAGTCTATCGTCAGCGAGGAAGCCAAAAATTAGATATGACAACCGCAATATCTGTATCATCTAAGACTTTCCCTATTTAGGATTGGGAAGTATAACTAAAGACGTTAGCTGAAAGTTTTACGAAATGTTTCGGAACTCAGGTTACAATAACAACTCGACTAACCTCATTGGGAATACAAACATGAAAGAAAAATTTTTACAGTTAGTAGATCTACTAGGTTTAGCCTTTTGGGTGGAAATTGGAACAACGTTTCCCCGATGTACCTATTATTTTGGCCCTTTTCTGGGTAAATCTGAAGCTGAGAATGCAAAAGAGGGTTATCTGGAAGATTTAATAGGAGAAGGAGCCCAGGGCATTCAGGTACAGGTTAAACGGTGTAAACCCAAGAATCTAACTATTTTTGATGACGTTATGGAAACTTCTCTGTTAAAAAAAATGATTTTTTCTGAAGGTTAATTTTCTGACATATTAATCAAAAATAATAATAATTGCTTTTTTTAGGGAGATTAAGACTATTTGATCGTAGTTTTGTCTCCTTTATTGTTTTTGTAAGAATTATGAGCAAAATTCGGCGATCGCCTACTTAACGGAACATTAACCTTAAACTGCGGGTAATATTTAACGTTTTAGTAATCGAATTTTACTCACAGAATATTCACAAGTTTTTTCTATATTTACCGTATTCTGATTATTCTGATTGAACTTACGAGTATCACAGTAGAATTTGGGATAAAAATGTATCTTGAGAGCTTTGAAAGTAAAGTTTGTCAGTCAATAGTCAGTAAATAAGAGAAAAATTATTAAACATTTTTAAATACTTTTTTGAAATTTTTTTAAATATTAATTATCATGTACCTCAATAATTACAAACCTATCGGTTATAGTCCTGGTGCATCGACTCTTAAACAACTTTTTTGGTTTTTTTTAGGTGACTTTTTGTTTCGGACTCATCTTGTCCCCATTAAGGCTTTCAAAGTTTTTTTATTACGAGCGTTTGGGGCCCAAATCGGTACAGGAGTAGTGATCAAGCCTGGCGTTAAGGTTAAATTTCCTTGGCGATTAAAAGTGGGAGATCACGTTTGGATTGGTGAAAATGTCTGGATTGATAACATTGCCCCCGTTATCATTCAAGATCATGTTTGTGTTTCCCAGGATGTTTACCTCTGTACAGGCAATCACGATTGGCGCGATCGCAATTTTAAATTGCTAACAGGAGAAATTTGTATAGAAGAGGGAAGTTGGATTGCGGCTCGTTCTGTGGTCGGGCCAGGAGTGATCGTCGGACGAGGGGCAATTTTAGGGTTGGGATCGGTGGCCTCTCGGTCTCTCAAACCCATGACGATTTATTCAGGAAATCCCGCCCAGCCCGTCAAGCAACGCAACCTCGTTTCTGATTTGTCCCATCAATCTGAGCCAATCCGTCTCCCCGTACCCTAAAATGTAACCATCAATTTTAGTCTCCTAATTTCACTTCATCCTCTTTATTCCCATTTCTCATTTGCTATGCCAAACAAAAGAAGTCGCAGAAAACAAACTCTGAAAGTGCAATGTCCCTATTGTGAACGGCGTTTATGGCGCATGGAAGGCGAAAAACATTACGTTTTTTACACGGAAACCACTGAAATTCAACAGGAAATGAATTTGACCCACAAAAAAGCAAGTTTGGTCACAGGGCAACCACAATTCAGTTCTGTCGTTGACCGCCGAGCTTGGTTAGAAGAATTTTTCTGTAATGATCACGGAAAAATGTGGATGAAGTTGAAAAAAGGAGAGGATCAGGTGGTGGAAGCAAAATTAGCGTCCCAACATGATTGGAAGCGAAGTACTAAGACTCCCCACCCCGATCGCCCGAATCCATCGGTTAGTGAATTTTCTCTTCGCATGAGCCGACGGACTAATGGCCAAGCTTTTCAACGATTTTATGAATAAGGGTTGGATCTAAGAACGGGGCGCGATCGCGACCTTTCTTCAGAGGTTATGGCAATAGAAGCATAAGTAATTACACCTGCTTATTTTTCTCTTGCCCTTGTCAATGCGTATTATTACTGATATAATGCGTTTTAGGGGAACGTTTATAATACCAAAATTTTTTTAATTCTCATTTAATAACTTTAAGAACAAAAACAAATCATTAACATCCCGTAAATACAACTTACCCACTGACAAAGTTCAATTTAACTAGGCTTGTCCGTCTTGTCTGCTTAGGTTGTTTCGTCATTATTAACTGCAAATCTTGATTTTGAGGCTCCTTTGGAGTCATCGATCAATTCTGAAGTTTAGATGACGAACAGCCTAGATTTTCTGCTTTTTAATCAAAAGAAAAGCTTGTTGTCTCATGATCTTTTAGAAAATTTCTTTTTTAAATAATGGATATTGACCAATTTTTCAAAAAATGGGCCGATAGGCCTCGACTTGTTGATACAACAAAAATGTTGTTGGCTCCCTTGGGAATTAGCCTTTGCTTGGTTCATCTCAGTATGATTTGGCGAGTAGGGGCTTTAAGTTTTTTTGGGCTTAGTGTGGTCTTTTGGTGTGCGATCGCCGCTTTGATTTGGGATAAACGAGAGACTTTACAACTGAAGAGTGGCATCTTTTCGAGTTGTTTTGCGATCGCCTTATTGCTCCCGTTATTAATCAAAAGTGTTTTTTTAATTACCCAGAGTACCTCTAGTCTGTATCTCTTTCCCCTGATAGCTTTTTTTTCCTTGACCCTTTTAGCTTCTGGGTTTCAGGGTTTAGGGCAATACAAACGCGAATTTTTGATTTTATTCATTTTATGCGCAGTGAATCCTCTCACTTCCTTGTTGGGAAATTTCGATCCCTCTCCTCTGACGGCTAAATTAACTGGCTATCTTCTTTGGTATTCGGGTTTTGAAACCGTTCGAGAGGGAGTTAACCTCTATTTTGCGGGTTCTTCTAATGGCGTAGAGGTTTATCCTGGATGTTCAGGACTAGCTTCTATGATCGATTTGTTGAGTTTAACCCTATTATTTTTTCTCATGTTTCCGAGTAACTGGAAAACCAAGTTCATTTTACCCATTGCGGCAATCTTGATCGGTTTTGTCATGAATAGTATCCGAGTCGCACTTTTAGCGGTAATTGTTGCCTACCATAATCGCGTTGGCTTTGAGTATTGGCACTCTGGAGAAGGTTCTCTTTTGTTTTCAATGATGTCTATGTCTCTCCTTTGTACTGTAATTTATTTTCTCATTCAGTCACCTAGTTCTTTAAATTCTGAGCCAGAAGAAACGGAATGAAAAATTGGAATTTCTATCGTCCCTCTCTTTTAGCGATCGCCCTAGGCGGAACAATAGTAGCTCTCTTTTGGGGCATTAAAACGCCCTTACTTTCCCGTCCGACCGTCACGCCCTTTACTTTTCCTGAACAAGTTCCTCTAGCAGGCTGGAAACAAGTTAGGAGTCATGCCCTAGAGTTCCCTAGCTCCAATGAGTTAACCCCTATTGCTAGCCGCTCCTATCAATACCTCTCGCCCGATGGTTTGACGCTAAATATTCAAATGCGTTATTTGAATACGGCCAAAGCAGACATTCCTAATCTCTTGCGTAAATATACAGCACTTTACGCTAGAATAACAGACAACAAAAAAGAGGAAAAATAAACTTATGACAATATACTCACTAGACCTAAGAGAAAGGGCATTGGCGTTGTATATCGTAGAAAAGCTGTCGATAAGAAAAATCGCCGAAAGATTATTGATAAATAAAAGTACGGTCAATGAATGGCTGAAATTGTACCAAGAGCAAGGGAATGTAAAACCGAAACGAGTAGGTTCAACAAGAAAAAGTCAATTAGAAGACTACAAGGAAGAAGTAAAAAAGATGGTAGCAGAATATCCTGATTATACTTTAGCCGAGTATTGTGAGTATTGTCTGGAAAAGATGGGTGTAGGACTGAGTGAAAGCGCAATG